>JBCCFQ010000890.1:0-1962 GCA_039029655.1 Pseudomonadota bacterium
CGACGAGATACGCGCAGACCTCGTCACCCGTCCCCTCGACGTCACAGGGGGCTGCGGGCGAAGGAGTCGAGCCGCCATCGACATAGAGATGGAGCGTCTGGACACCGGGCGGAATCGGCCCCTCGGCCCGGGCGCCATCGTCGTGCGGGCTGTGATAAAACTCGACCGCCGCGCAGGCGGAGAGGCTTGCGAAGCCAATGATCAGTCCGAGCATCATCGCCCATCCGATCGATCCGATTCGCGCGCGGACACCCGCCCGCTTCGTCCGATCCATTCCCTGTCCGTCGTTTCGCTGATTCCGTCGCATCGTCTTCACTCCCTTGGTCCGATCCTCAGATCGGCTCACCTTGATTTGGTTCCTGGTCATGGCGCGCATTACGCGTCCCCGTGTTTGCGTCAGATTCCTCATGGCGACACCGTGACCGTTCTGACCTCGCCGCATTGGTCGCCCAGATTGCCCACGCCACCGACGGCGCGCATCAGGCCGACCCGAAGATTGGAGAGGACGTGCCCCCCGAACCGTTGGCTTTGGATGCCTCGACTATAATCTCGGGCTTTCATGATGCTGAGTATGTCAAAATTCGGGGAGAGCTTGTTAAAATAGAAGATCGACTCAATGATCGTACGCTTGTGGTGAATGCTGGCGATCATGTGTTCCGGGCACATATGGCAGATTCCATGGCAAGTCTTGGTGATTTAAAGCCAGGGTGCATATTGGACCTGACCGGCATTACGGTTTTGGAGGTAGGGTATACAGAGCAACGAAACATCTCCTATGGATATAGTTTGCGGCTTTCTAATCAGGCATCCATCGAGATTGTGTCTCAGCCTCCCTGGTTTACACCGGCAAAGCTCTTCACCATAGTGAGTATTCTTGCTGGTATTGTAATGCTGTGCATGGTGTGGGTGAGTCAACTGCGTGTGCGGGTGAGCCGGCAAACAGAGGTCATCAAGGATAAGATGAATCAAGAAGTGCAGCTAAGGCAAGCTGCACAAACTGCTAGTAGAGCCAAAAGTGAGTTCCTATCTGTTATGAGCCACGAGATTCGGACACCGATGAATGGCATTGTCGGAATGACAAGTTTGCTTGAAGATACCCCCGTGGATAGTGAGCAGCAGGAGTACATTGGTGTCATTAAGCGAAGCGGAGACACCTTGATGCATCTCATGAATCGCATCCTCAATTATGTAAAAGTTGAGTCGGGAAATACAGAGGTAATCAAGAACGACTTTTCTATCAGAGAACTGCTTGCTGAAGGTGTATTTCTTTTAGAACAGAAAGTAGTTATAAGCCACTTGAACATAGATGTTGTTGTTGCTGATGAAGTCCCGGCACTTCTACATGGGGATGAAGTTAGTCTCCGAGAGATACTTTGCAATTTACTATCAAATGCTGCAAAATATACTAAGGAAGGCGGCATCGACATATCCGCTTCAGCATCCATTGCAGGTAAAGACACTGTCTGGTTAACCATTCAAGTTAAAGATACCGGGATTGGAATTCCCGCGGATAAACTCGACAAAATATTTGAGCCTTTTAGTCAAGCAGACTCATCTTATGCTCGACAATATGAAGGAGCCGGCCTCGGCCTTGCTATATGTAGAAGCCATTGTAAACAGCTAAACGGCGATATCTCTGTAATAAGCAAAATAGGTGAAGGCACAACGTTTACCGTCCGGCTCCCATTTACAATTGTGACCGCAACAGCGATGGAGGAGGCAGATTTGTTAACTTCCGAATAACATCCGTACTACCCATACGGCAAGGATCATCGCCACAACATCAGCGGTGAGACCTGCGGGTACAGCATGACGCGTCTTTTTAACCTGCACGGCTCCAAAGTAAACAGCGATCACATAAAAGGTTGTCTCTGTTGAGCCGAACATTGTAGCTGCCATTTTGACCAGGATGTCATCCTCGCCGTATTGTTGAATCATCTCTGCCACGATGCCGGCTGACCC
>JBCCFQ010000891.1:0-1957 GCA_039029655.1 Pseudomonadota bacterium
CCCGGCCGCCATACCATTCCCAATCCATTCGATCCAACGCACTCGCGCCGTATCGACGCACAGAATCGGCACGGAAGTCGTCCTCGGTTAGACCCAGGTAGGTTTCGTCCGAGACCTCATCCGCATACCCTAAACGAAGCTCCAGAACACCCGGCCCAAGCTCCCGATCAATCTTTAGTGAAAGCTCATTCTTTTCGAACCCGGTATCGCCACCACCGTCCAGATCTTTGAATCCGTCGCTGCCTATGTGGACAAATTCAGCCAGGACGCCAAACTCACCGAGCTTACCGCCAGTTCTCAGCTGTGCGGAGCGATAGGCGTCACTTCCAGCCGCAATGCCTAGCTCAAACTCAGTGGTCTGGGGAATTGGCGCCGAAACAAGGTTGATTGCTCCGCCAATGGTTTGGGGACCAAACTCGATCGAAGAAGGGCCTTTGAATACTTCTACAGCAATCATTCGCTGGGTGAGCGGGAAAAAGTATGCTGCTGGCGCCGAATAAGCCGCGGGTGAAAACAAAACGCCATCTTCCATTAACGTTACCTTTTGGCTTCTGTCAGAGCTACCACCCCGCAGTCCAATATTTGGCCGCAAGCCAAAACCGTCCTCTTCTCGAAGATAAACCCCGGGAACAAAGTTGAGTACTCGATTAATGTCATCGTGCCGAAATTCCTCTAATAGATCCTGCCCGATACGATGCGCAGAGCCCGTTACTCGATCACTCTCTTCGAATATCCCCACGACAACAATCTCTTCTTGCACAGGTTCCGAGACTTCTTGAGCAAGGAGAATTGAGGGTGAACACACAACCAGAAAGACACATAGTCCAAGTATGTTTTTTGTTTGCGAAGTAAGGTTATGTTTCATGGCAATCATCTTTTAGTTACTCGTAGAGTTTTTAACAATAAGGCGAAGTGGTGCTTGCAGAGGAGGTGGTTCTGTTGGGGGTGAGGTAATCCAAGTTGCCCTACCCAAACCATCCTTAATTTTTGTCAGGTCGACATCTGGCTCTATCATCCGCCTCGCGGCTCGACCATTTAGAGACACCAGTGAGTTCGCATAAATTTCAACCGGACCTTTGCCCATTGAAACGAATTCCGATTCTATGTGGTGCGCCAGTTGTAAAATCATGTCCGGTTGCCCAGTCATTTCTCTATACTGATCTTCGGTCAGGTAGCGATGAGGAGAAACAATGTTCTGAGTACCATCCGCCGTGATGACCAAGTATTCGAGGCTTCCAGACTTTTCACGGAGCATCACACGCCATGAAAAGCGCATCCCCTGCTCATTCCAGAGTACCGTGCCTGGATAGGCCAGGTGCCGCAGCGGCAATAACAATTGCACAGTGCAAAACACAAAGATGAAACCCACTAATGCGAGTTTCGCCGGAACCCAGGTTTTGTGTTTGCTCTGATTTGTTTCTGCAAAGCTTTTCGAACCACCCATGAGCTGTCTGGGCCAGCCCGCATCAAAGAACACGAGCACGGAGAAAACCATAATGAACGGAAAGAGACCGATGTTAAAAAACAGGTGTGTGAAGAAATGGAAGACCAAGATCACCGCAAATGCATAGAGTCGTGCCGGACGCCACAACATAAAGGCGATGATGAAAGTATCAAAAAGAAAGGCAAACCAAGAAAACAAAAAGTGTATCCATGTCATTTCCAGGAAGGGCCCCAATATCGGTAAACCGCTAAGCGGCGGTAACCAGATATTCAAAGGTTGGGCATGCAGCAACCAGTCCGGTTCCAGCTTGGCTAGACCCGCATACACATACAAGAGGCCCACCTGAAAACGCAACCAATAGGTTTGCCAAGCGGGCAAAGTAGAAGACCGCAGTTTCGGTCGCATGAGTGCATCGACCGACCAAGAACGATGCGGAGAAAGAAAACACATAATCAGCGTGATGACACTGATGAAATAATAATGATTAAGATAGCTCGTGACGTCCATCAGCTC
>JBCCFQ010000892.1:0-1948 GCA_039029655.1 Pseudomonadota bacterium
AGCCCAACTGGTTCCCGTATTGCTGCAACCCCTGCGGTCCCAAGAGCTCTTTTAATCAGGTCGTTGACCTCTGACTGCCTTGCTTGGCGCCTCGAGACCTTACCACAGCTCAATCCATGTCTCCCCAATCGGTCCACTTTGGCCCCACAGATACATAGATGCTCCTCTGACCACAAGAAGACCCCCAAACGAAGCCCAACTGCCACTCTAAGCTGTTCTTCGGATAACTTGTGCCCCAATGACCGGATCGGTATTGCATGTACCCACGCTCCGGCTTTCTTTGACGAAACTGCACCGATTCTAGCCAGCTCTGTAATCTTTTTTTGTTAATCTAATCTTTGTTCTTCAAATGCCGTTTTCAACTTTTTCAGATCCTTTGTGCACACGGGTATGTTCCATTCGCCGGCTGATCCGATATCTTTTTCCACTCGTACAAGGCTTCTTCAATGTGAACGATTGGAAGTGATCCGACACGTTGTAGCAAAGATTGGCACAAGGCTACGCTTTTACCTGTAGACGCCAGGTATGCCGCATAAGACAGCTTTGGAATGTAGCGAACACCGATTCCACCAAACTTCACTGGTAAACATGCCTGAATCCAGCTTTGTTCATCTATCTTCAGATTAAGGATGGCTATAACCGCTCTCCTGAGTACTCTGTCGTATTTGAACAGGGTATTCTGGTCCATAAAACATGGTGCAGAGCGCAGCAAAAATACCAATTTTGGGATGGACAGACAATTTGTCAGCAAGAAGAAAGCATCGTGCGGGTCCAGAATACTCAATCGCGAGCCGAAGCGCTCGAGATCCGCCAGCTTCTCTTCAAGCGCGGAAGAGACCCCCTCATCGAACAGCGGCGCCCCAAGTAGAGTGGCCTTGCTATTTGTTAACTCACGAATTCCAGGCACAGCGCTCTTGAATCTTTTTTTGACCTGCCGTTTAATCTCTTCATCGGTGCCCAACGCCAAGAACTCGCATTTACTGCAGTTCACTTCTAAATTGATCTGCTTAGCATGCGCAACCAATTTTTGAAAAGCTTTAATGACTTCGTCTAAGGGGCCTCCTAATGTGCCGTCGTCGAGATACCAGATATTGATTTCCGTGTCACATGCCTTGACCATGCTGTCTATAGCAAGACAGAACAACATTGGTCCTAATGGGTCACCTTGCTGTACGCCTTCTGCTGATTCAACTGTAGAAGATTTGTATAGCAGGTTTGTTTTGCCAGCATAACATTGGTTAACAAACGGGAATATTTCGGGAACATGTTGTCGTGCTACAGCCAATACTGTATCCCTATTGACCGTGTTGAGGGCATTGCGAAAATCAATCTTTAACAGGACTTTGTCCGTTTTATCGTTGTAGTTGCAAAATGACCGGGCCGCATGAACGGCAGCTTCCGACCCCCCTGGCGTTCCACAGCCCAGTTGCCTTGGCCGCAAGACATTTCCAATCCGCTGACTCAATAGCAGACAGCAAGTTTTTCCAACAACTCGGCGTAGTGTGAATCCACAAGCAATTGGCCTGATGCCTCCATTTGGCTTGAGAAAAGCGGACAGCGATGCTCCATATATAGTGGGCAAAATAAACTTCGGCAACTTACCATGGAGCATCACGGTTGCCAATTTTGCTAAGGTTTCCAGTAGCCTGTCCGCGGTTTCTCCCAGCCATTTGCCACACATGTCTTTTAGGTGCTGCGGTAGCAATCCATCTGGTCCTCCTGCTGACCCACTTCGAAAGGAGAAGATGCTGTTCCTGATAACATCTGGGTACGCACTCAAAGCTTTCTCTTCAAGGTTGGTTAATTCGTTTTCTGAAACAGACGGTGACCTGGCGGCAGAACTAGTAGGATTTACTTTTCTAAGGCTATCCAATGTGTCATGGATTCTCTGGGGGTTGGAAAGAATCCTGCACTTAACTGTAAAGGAATGAAGACGTCATCCTTCTTC
>JBCCFQ010000893.1:0-1948 GCA_039029655.1 Pseudomonadota bacterium
ACACTCGCACGGTGGAACCGGGGCGAGATACGTGTCTTAGCGGCAAACCCGGCGTCGGCAGGGCACGGTCTAAATGCTCAGAAAGGCGGTAACATTTTGGTATGGTACTCCTACCCCAACTGGGATTTGGAGTTGTATGAACAATTTAAACAGCGCTTGATACGTCAAGGGCAAAAAGAATCGGTTGTGCTGGTGCATCATTTGATTGTGCCGGGCACAAACGACGAACGGGTGTTGGAGTCGTTAAAGGCGAAAGATAGACAACAACGACGCCTGTTTGATGCACTGAGTCAGCGCGTAGCCGAAGTGCTACAGGCTGCATAACTAACCACATAAAAGGCGAAGAAAATGAATAACACCTATTGGATAAGTTGGTGGCAACCCACCGAAGACGTTAGACCGATGACATACCCACCCGGCAAATCAATACTCGGTTGGTGGAAAACAGGTTCGCGACTTGAAGACGGCGCGTCGTCGCTGTGTGCCATGGTCGTAGCACCAAACGAACAAACCGCAAAAGAAGCTATCCAGACAGACTGGCCTGAAGCTGACGAATGGCGATTCGCGGAAGTGAAAGACCCGTCTTCACTGGGTGACAGGTTTCCGTTAGAGGAATGGATGGTGCCCCGATTTAGACCATTCACTGAGCAGTAAAAGTTAACACAACCATAGAGAGGCGAACGATTATGGGTTTTAACATACAAGCGTTTTTCAACGAATTATTACTGAACTTAGACCAAGGCGTATCACGGGAAGAACTAGAGCAGTTCATTCGGGCGGAACATGACTACGCTGTTTGTTGCGGGGTTATCGAACCTGCTGACGTATCAGACGGCAGAGAGGTACCCGACGATGACAACTAAGTGGGTGACGGTTAAGAAGTTTGCGGAGGAAACCGGGTATACGGCGAAGGCGATCAACAACAAAATTGACAAAGGCCAATGGCCTCAAGGTAGAATGTGGCGCAAAGCCCCTGACGGCAGGCGGCATGTGAATCTTGAGGAATATGAGCGTTGGGTAGAAAGTCAGCCGCAGACTTAGAGGCCGAAATAAAAAAAGTCCGGGGGTTAGAGCGTGGTGTGGATTGTGGTACTCGGGTAGCCCTGTTGTTCGTACTTCTTGGTGATAAACTGAAGCTCCTTTTGTCGGTCTCTCGAGGTGGTACAGTATCTAAATGCTCTCACCGTGTCCGATTCGATTGCTGAGGTCAGATTTCGCGGCTCAGTGTATGACGTAAATGGTGCAACTTGATTGGTGGCACATGCTTTTCGGTAGACTTTGGTCTTGAAGTTGTGTTCTGTTCTTGTTATGGAGATGTCTAGAAATGGGAGCTGTCCAGCTTGTTCTACTTCAAGAGTCACTTTGATGTTGACGTCCTTGGTGTTCAGTTTCTCAACCCAAGTGTGCAAGGCTTCATCAGTGCCCTCAAATAGAATGAGGTAGTCATCCGCATAGCGGCAGAAGTGGATAACTGTGCTCCCGCAAGCTGACGCCAGTTCTTGTAGGTCTTTCTCCCACATTCCCATAAAGATGTCGGCTACAAGTGGAGAGTAGCTTTTCCTCATGGCCAGGCCTTTGGTCTGTCTAAACCAGCGCTGCTTGCCGTCGTCTTCAACCACAGCGTGACAGTTTCTGATTGACAAGTCAAGTAAGTCCGCCACAGAGTCTGGCTTGAGAGAGGTGACATCGCTTAGAGCATCTTGACTCTCCTTCAGAAGGTTTCGGATAAGGTGGATGGCTGGCCCAGTTGGAGTGGACGGAAACATGGCCTCGACATCGAGTGAAACGAGGCGACATCTTTTGGAGCAGTAGCTAAACGCTTGTAGCATTTCCAGCACCTGCAGCGGCGAGCTGATTGAGTTAGGTGGCTTCGGTATCACTTTCAGACAAACTGTGAGATTTTTAGTCAGCTCATAGTCCACTCCGCGATGTGCAGGGCAGATTGGTC
>JBCCFQ010000894.1:0-1947 GCA_039029655.1 Pseudomonadota bacterium
ATGTAAGAAGGTGGCATTTGGGTTTACAGTCTTCACCAGGCCTAGACCCCAAAGTGGCGCCGTCCGCCACTCCGTACCGCTGGCCGACCCGTCTTCGCGTCCGTCGGCTAGGCCTTCGCAACGTTGCACCCAGGTGCAGTTTTGACCTGCATCACAACTTCCACCAGCGCCATCTTCACGACTGATCACTTCGCAACTGCCGCCCATATCGTGCAGCAACATGTCGGTATAAGGGTATATGTCCTGCTCGCTCAACACCTCGATGGGCGGCGCGTCGGACACGAGTATGTTTAGCTGGATTTCGCCGAGAACCGAACCTGCCGCGGTACCCGTAGTGAAACTCTGCTGATGACACCCACCACACCCGGTTTCAAAAAAAGCAGTTCTGCCCTGAACTATGGTTGCGTCCCAAGTATCGCTGGCTTCATCGAAGCCACGACGCTCTGGCACAGCAAGGAGGCGGTTATAAAATTCCACAAGTGCGAGTTCTATCTCAGGTATGTCCACGCCACCGTCAAAGTTGTTTGGCTCCAAAGCCGCCGCGGCATCGCAAGTCAACTGTCCTGTGGCACACAATTCTTCCGGCGCAAAAACACTGGTAACACCAATGTCTCGTCGATAAGCATTGGCGATTTGATGCAGAATCGAGCCTGTACTCGCTTTGTATCCAAAGCGGCCAATGACATCACTTTCTGTGGTGGGATCGAACACTTCGCTGACTCTGCCGCTGATCCCGTCTCCATCCGCATCATTTGGATCGGCCAACGCTCGAATATCGGCCTCCGGAATCGCATCAAGCGCGCCCAAACCAATAAGTTGTGGTGCCAACCGGGGTGACAGAGCTATGCCTTCGCCAAAATCTCCGTAGCTCAGTTCCCTAACTCGGTATATCGGCTTTCTAAGCTCATAAGACGAGCCGTCAGCGTAACTGCCCGTAACGGCTTCATACTCAATTTCGGCGAATCCTTCGCCAATGGCGTCTGTACTCCCACCACCAAAACTGGAAAGGCCCGCCTCGACATTGTTACCTTGAAAAGATGCTAAGCCGAAGGTCTGTAGCTGAAGCCCATAGTTGGGATCTGGTATGGGTGCTCCATTGCTGCTGCCCAGACTCAGCGCTAAGACCATGGAATCAAAGGGTGTCTGGGGATTTGGCGGCGGTGTGCCACGTCCATCGCGGATGTGACAGCCCTGACAAGTCGCTGCGTTTAATAAGGGCCCTTGACCGGAATGATCATTTCGAAAGATGGCATTGCCACCCTTGAAATTTGCATCCGCAGCAAAATCCTGTTGAATCGCCTCAGGACTTTGCCCAAAGGCATCCTCATTGGTTATAGTAGTGCTGGCCATGCCAGCGGAGAATCGCTCCTCCGCCGACAGTGGTGGTACAACATTGATTGGGGGCGGTGGATCCGGAGGTGCGGTTGTGGGGGGCACCCCACTGGATCCGCCACCACCACAACCGGCCAGCCAAGCAAACATCGCCCCCACGCGAAGTGCTTTGCTCATAACTCATACTCTGGTTGGTAAACTTCACAAAAGTGCTACTATACTGCTTTCAAGCTAGGGTAGATCCTCTTCTGTATCTTGACGCAAATCACCTGTTGTTAGATTCAACGCAGTAATTGCCGCCTCAATTTGATTGGTTTGCAATGCCAAAGCGGTGATGGCACCAGAAACGTTAGGTTCATTGATGCCGATTTGAATCTGCGTATCAAATGGCATTCCCGCCTTTGCTTCAGCGTCGATAACACTAACCTTAATCATGGAGTCTTCTAAAGCGGCTCGCAAGTCATTCGCCTCTTGAGCAAATCCTTCCGCCAACAACAACTCATCAATACCCGCGCCAGAAACCACTTCCCCATCGGTACGTGTGTACTCGCCCAAGTAAGAATTCATGACTCCTTTTGCATTAAGGAAGATATCTCTGTGAGTGTTGTCCGAGAA
>JBCCFQ010000895.1:0-1940 GCA_039029655.1 Pseudomonadota bacterium
CAGACATCGCCCGTGCTGCTGTGGATGAGGACAGCATTGAAGGCGTTAACCCCCACGCCAACGGCATTCAAGAATTGGTGTCCCAGGGTGGGGAAATCTTGGTTCAGGTGCTTAAAGATCCCCTGGGTACCAAAGGTGCTCGGCTAACCACTCATTTGACGATTCCTTCGCGGTACTTGGTCTACATGCCCAAAGGACACGGCGTCGGAGTTTCCGCACGCATCGAGGACGAAGACGAACGCCAGCGATTGCGGGAATTGGTCATTGACTTAGTAGGGGATAAAACGGAGGGCGGTTTCATCGTCCGCACGGCGGCGGAGGGGGCGTCAATGAACGCACTTCGGGCGGACATGATTTATTTGGATCGTCTATGGAAGGTGCTGGGAGAACAGATTGATCAAGCCGTTCCCGGTAGTCTGGTTCATGAGGATTTACGGTTACCCCGACGTTTGCTGAGGGACCTGTTAGACGCCGATATGAAGCGGGTGTTGGTGGATGATGAAGACGCGTTTATCCGCATGCGCGACTTTGCCGAAACGTTTGTTCCTGAATTGGCGCCGAGAATCGAGCACTACACGGACGTGCGACCGATATTTGATTTACACAACATTGAGGAAGACATACTTCGTGCCTTAGATCGCAAGGTGATGTTGAAGTCAGGTGGATATTTGATCATTGATCAAACCGAGGCTATGACCACCATCGATGTCAATACCGGAGCTTTTGTTGGGCATCGCAACCTCGAAGACACCATATTCAAAACCAATCTGGAGGCCGCTCAGGCTATCGGCCGTCAGCTCAGATTGCGTAACCTAGGTGGCATTATCATTTTGGATTTTATTGACATGGTCGAGGATGGCCATCGACAGCAGGTCATGCAGGCTTTGGAACGGTATTTGGCCAAAGATCATGCCAAGAATGCCATCTGCGACGTGTCGCCTCTAGGTCTGGTGGAAATGACTCGAAAAAGGACCCGGGAAAGTTTGGAACATGTGTTATGCGAACCTTGTCCAACCTGTAATGGTCGCGGTTCGGTGAAAACAGCCGAAACCGTGTGTTACGAGATTTTCCGGGATATTGTGCGCCAAAGTAGACAGTTTGATTTTCAAGAAATGATGGTGCTGGCTCACCCGGAAGTGATTGATTTACTGCTGGATGAGGAGTCGGCAAGCCTGGCCGAGCTAGAAACCACGACAGCGAAGCCCATCAGACTTCAAGCCGAAGCCTTGTATCCCCAGGATCGCTATGACGTGGTGCTTATGTGATGTCATTTAATTTTGGTTCAGAAAAGGAGTTTGCGTGGTAAGCGCTTGGCGCCGAGTATGGCGCTGGCTTGCGGCAAGCTTTGCCGTTGTTGTAATCCTCATGGCTTTGGCCATAGGAGGTTTACGTCTGTTTTTGTCTCAGACCCCGGAATACGCAGCTGAGATAGAGGTCTGGGCCAAACAAAATCTCGACCTTGATGTGAGTATTGGTGGTATCGATGCACGCTGGGGTTTCGCCGGGCCGGAAATTTCTTTCGTAGAGACCACCATTCAGCAGGCGGAAGACCTATCGGTTCATGCAAAACGTGGTCGTGTGGCGGTTGATGTTTTACCGCTTCTACGTGGGAACATCGTACCTGACCGTTTGATTCTAGAAGACACCAACGTCACCATTAGGCGAAGTGAGTCAGGCGCAATCTCCATTGCTGGGCGCAACTTGTTAGAAAGCTCCCAGACTAATAATAGCGCTTGGACCCAAAGTCTCCCGTCGGGTGTTTTTGAATTACGAAATGCCACAATTAACTACACCGACTTAAAAAACGATGATGCCTATGTCTTTAAGAACGTGGATCTGCGTTTTACCTCTGAGGATGACCTGCTCAGTCTTAATGGCAGCATAGGTTTGCCTCAACCCCTTGGGGAGACCATCACATTTTCCATCGATACCAGTGACAA
>JBCCFQ010000896.1:0-1936 GCA_039029655.1 Pseudomonadota bacterium
CAATGACTTCTATATTGGCAACCGGTGTACGGATGATGGCGTTAAGGCCGCGGCAACCGATGTTATGACGACAATTACCGGTTACTCAGGATCCTACAATATTGAAGACCACGAATACCTACCGGACGGTTTTTACACCTGGGGTGAAGTGGTTGCAAAAAAGAAAGTAGAGCTTCACTTGATCCATAACAGTGAAATTTACGATATTAAAACAGGGGTGGCGAGACGAGCATGAACAACTTAAACATAGCGGTACTGTTGGTATTAGCCGTTTTTAGCTCAACTACACGAGCAGAAGATATTGATGTGGGGCGAATATTTGTGGAGTCGATGGTGGAGGGTGCCAAGGAGGGAATTTGCGGGGATAAGGATTCAGTCCACTGGATGATGCGGTCAACAGATGAAGCCGTAAGAAAACAAGGATATGCATGTTTTGGCGTTGGCCAAGCCGAGAAGATTAACGATCGACTTCAGGGGAAGACCACTGGAGCCGACAAGGGATGCCAAGAGAACAGCGAAACATCGAAATGTGGTGAAGCCTCGACTAAGACGAAGAGTGCACCCGCTTACCAAGTAAATCAAGATACCAAATGTCGAAATGAAAATGGGCACATCAAATGCAAAATCTGGTTTCCAGAAACGAAGATAAACGGCCAGGTAATCCCAGCTGGTTATCGAGATGTGGAAATGGGTGGAAACTAACTTGATAAAAGAGAAAGCAATGAAACGAACCATTGAACAAATCAGTCTTGAACATCCAGTTATACTTTCTCCATATTTCCATGATCTGGATTCGCCTTCCTTGTTACCGGCAGAAAAAGTGGAGCCAATCGAACTGAGCATTGACGAAACAGCACTTTTTGTTGAGTGGCTGTCTATCCCAACATGGCGATCAAAGGCAGAGGAAGAACTCCAGAGTATTGCCCAAGATGCGGAAGGGAAACCTTTGCTTACCACCTGGATGCCTCTGGTTACCTTTCGGGAAAGTTTCTGTTCCGGTGGGCGAAACACGCAGCCTGAGGCGATGCGAACGCTCATGGAAAAGTTACGCGAGCTCACCCGGGGCTGGCGGAGTTGTCTGGTTGATACGGTGGATATTTCTGGAGTACTTGTGCTGAAGTGATTTGAAAAAGGCCCCCTATTCAGGGGGCAAGGCGGTCTTAGGCAGACGGATTGTCCAGTGAAATTACGGGCTGAGCATTAGTGTCCCCACACAGCACAACCAACAGATTTGAAACCAGTGACGCTTTTTGCTTTTTGTCGAACTCAATCTCAGCGCTTTTACCATCCTTTTCAAGATCCTGAATAGCCTGAAGTGCAACACCAGTCGCGCCTTTTACGATCTTCTTTCGAGCATTCAGGAATGCTTTGGCCTGTTGTACTTGGAGCATGGCGCTTGCGATTTCAGGCGCATAAGCGAGGTCAACAAGGTTGGCCGAAACCACTTTAACCCCAGCGATATTTAGTCGCTCCTGAGCCAGTTCCTTTAGCTTTTCATTGATTTCATCGCTGGAAGTCCGTAGATAGATAGCATCAGTTCCTTCGGACTCATCTTCGCTACCATCTGCAATTTCACTGCTGCTGCCGTCGTAATCGTATTGAGATATCAGCGTCCGCAAACAAACTGAAAAAACCTCAGACACATATTCGTCAACGTTTTTATCGATGTTGAAAACAGAGTCGGCTGGACGTTCGACATACCATTGGCCTTGCATAGCGGCCATGATGGGATTACCACTCAGATCATTGATCTTTGCCACCGCTGTGCGAGAGATGTCGGATCGAGTACTTACTTTGTGCATATTCCGGCCCAAGTTGATCACCCATTCTGGTTTTACTTGATCACCCGTTCTGAACTCACTTGATCGGCCATTCTGGTTTTTTTTGATCACTTTTCTGGATTTCCAGAATCGGTGATCAACTTCCAGAATCGGTG
>JBCCFQ010000897.1:0-1925 GCA_039029655.1 Pseudomonadota bacterium
CCCAGATTGTATCCAAAGTGCAGGAATCTCGCAAGCTGGGACATGGAAACAGGGTATACAATCGGGCGACGATGGCTAACATTCGATCAACCGGACCGCAGATGATCTCGGCTTTTTGGCGTAGGTTCGCCGCTTGGAATCGAGCGGACGGCGAACAACTCGCCGCCGCTCATTCTGCGGCCCGTTATCGTTTTCGTTGGCCACTTGTCTTGTAGATTAAGTGAAGATGGCACTCTTGAGGGAGCAATTCAGTTTGGTGAAGGGGCAAAAACAGAGTCCCTGAGTTGGTCAAAAGAGTCAGAAAGGATAGCAGCTCGGAGGTGAATAAGGCTCTGTAAGCTGTAAGGAGACTATCGCATACCGGGGCTATTGAAACAAGCCTTGAATTGCTTAAGGCCCGATCCGACCATGCCAGAGCCGATAGGGAAACTATTCTCACGAACCTCCATGTATTGCATGCGTTTATGGTTATTGTGGAAGTAAGTAATTTGGGCAGAGATGTCATCGTTTTTGAGAGCTGGCAACTCGTCAATTTTGTCAGAAATAGAATCGACAATGGTTGCGGCTGAGTAATTCGCCCAGGTTTCGTCGATACGGAGGTGGAAGTTCCGGTTACATGTGTGGAACAATTATGACCATTGCAGATAAACCCCCGGTTCGGGCCGCTGCGTTGCCCTAAGCATAGGAGTTGGCTCTGCATGCCCCTTTGCTGGGGTGATATGCCAATCTTTCAAAATTGTGGCAACGACAAGTGTGAGTTCCCACAAACCAAAAGCTTTGCCAATACAGGAACGCGGCCCCATGCCAAAGGGAAAGAAGTCACCCATGTGAGGGGGCAAGCTATTTAGGAAGCGTTCGGGGCGGAACAGGTGAGCATCGGGCCAAACAGCTTCACGACGGTGTTGCACCCAGGGGCTTAGGAAGAGCACACTATTAGCCGGAATGTGTGTATCGCCTAGCTGAACGGCGTGCCGGGTTTCTCGTGCCATCGACCAGACAGGTGGGTAGAGACGTAGGCTCTCGTTCACGCAAGCTTGTACATAAACCAGTTTGTCAATATCAGTTCCCTGAACCGACTCATTTCCCAATACCTGCGAAATTTCGGTCTTAGCACGCTCAAGACGTGCTGGATCGTTTGCCAAACACCACAGTGTCCAGGCGGCAGTGGCGGCGCTGTTTTCATAGCTGGCAAAGATCAGGCCGATGAGAGAAGTCAGCAGTTGAGCGTCACTCATTGTTTCACCTGTATCTTTGTAGCGTGTTGTGCGTAGTAAAGAGATCAAGTCGTCTTGACGATGAGCATCCAGGGGTGGGGTGCGTAGCAAAAACTCCACGGCTTCATGCACCAGATGACGCCGCTTACGCAACAGTGACTCGCTCTCGTTCGACTGCCAACGCCAATCAGGATCAGAAGCGTGATCGCCCCGATCAAAGACGTCTGTCGATGTCTGTCCCCCCGTACGGATCTGTTCGTCAACCGCTTCATAAGAAGCACGCACGAAATCTCCTGCGGCCACAATTGGTGCCCCAGCCGTACGTCCAAAGAGACAATTAGTTGCAATGCAGAGCATTAGCCCACCCATGTCCTCGTACAAATCACGCACTTCGTTGTGATGTCGATCCGCGAGGTACGTTTTTGTCAACTGGTGAATCAGGTCAGTGTAGAACTCCCGCTTACTCGGGTAGAATGCTGGTGCAATAGCTTTACGTTTGTGGCTGCAGAATGCTTGTAAACTGGGTAGGGGTGCATAATACGTTGAACCGTCCGCTGGGAGTTTGCTGGTGGCGGTGCCATCCCCAATGGCATAACGAAAGCGAAAGATATTTGGACCTTTGTGGAAATCGTTTTTTCCATTCGTGAGGATCTGCCTGATTTGCCCCGGGTCTGTGACGATGGCCGCAAACACGGGTTCATGTGTAAGCAC
>JBCCFQ010000898.1:0-1924 GCA_039029655.1 Pseudomonadota bacterium
GAAAGGATCAGCTTCGGGATTGACTTCTAAAATATGATCCGCTCGCTCTAGCGCTTTGATGCTTCTAGTGTTGGTTCGGGCGCGCCCGCCACCGGCTTCAGCAATACCCCGTAATGGCTTCAGTAACTGGAGGTCTTCTTCCCCAAATTCGTCTTCCAAAATATCGATGCCGCGATTGTAGGCATTTACCGCATTAGTGTACTGGCCGCTGTGCATGTACCACTCCGCCAGGTGATACAAGGAGGGCAGGATATCGACGTTGTCTCGGCCTACGTTATGTTCATTGACTTTGAACCACAGCCGCTGGGCGCGGTCGGCTTCACCAAAGTCATTCATCTTTACGAAATTGCCCGCGATGCGCTGCAACAAAGACAACTGCTCGGGTGTAAAGACGCCATCCATGCGATGGGTCAGATGTTGCGCTCTGTGAAAGCTGGCAATGGCTTCCTGGTGACGCCCTGCAGATTCGAAGGTAATCCCAAGCCCTGTTAGTGGTCGGATCAGGTCTTTGTGGTACTGACCGTGGTTTTTTTCAAGAATATTGATACTTCGAGCATAGTGTTGCTCTGCCAAGTCGTAGTCGCTGAGCAACTCGTACACCGTCGCCAGATTATTTAAAGGCACCACCAGTTCTAATGCTTCACGGCCGGACTCACGGCTAATGCGTCGAACTATGACTTCTCCTAAGTCTCTGGCCTCACGATGGCGTTCTTCATTGAATTCATCAATGAATCTGGTTTGTATTTCTTCAGTAGAAAGTTCTTCAACATTATTTGGTAAGGTGCTGATTTCTAGCTGTTCTTGTGCGACTACACCATCTGCTGTTGTTTGATTTGCAGGGGATTGCAGCACATCGGCTGACTCATTCAGAATATCTGGTCCCGCGACAGAGTCGCCAAGAGCCGGTGGGCTTACGTCTTGTTGCAATACTTCCAGTACGGGATCTTGTTCAAGGACTTCGCTCACCGGGTCTGTTTCCGCCTCAGGGGGTGACTCGTCCTCTTGGGCGAACCCCGAGTTTTGACAGACAAACAAAAGACTTAGCAAGGAGATTGGAAACTTACGCACACGATTCCTCAAGTTGTTGCAACGACACCACGCCCGCTCACACTCTATGACCTTGGCGGGTCAAATGGGTTCATTTTTGAAGCATTATAGTACTCACGTACAATAGAATTATCACGATCTTAATCGGAAGCCAATAATTAGCATCTAAACTGCAGCAAAGTCCGCTTTTTATTGTCAAAAACCTTTAGATCTGTTGTAAACCTTCAGGAGACTTCCATGCGCTCGAACGATGGTCACCACTACCTTGTCAGTCTAAGCAGACTTGTGGGCTTTTTTATCTTGGCTTGGGCTTTGGTTGGTTGTGCCGCTAACCCTACCGGCGGCGTAAACCTCGTGCTGATGTCAGAAAAGAAAGAGCTGGAACTGGGTGCAATGGTTAGCAAACAAATTGAAGCCCAGCAAGGCGTGTATGAGGACGAGGCGTTAACCAAGTATGTGAATGACATGGGGCAAGCCCTGGTCAAAGTGAGTCATCGACCGGACATCAAGTACACGTTCAAAATTATCGATGATGACAACGTCAACGCGTTTGCATTGCCCGGTGGCTATATTTATGTAACCCGCGGGATGCTGGCT
Organism: Pseudomonadota bacterium; assembly: GCA_039029655.1. GTDB lineage: Bacteria > Pseudomonadota > Gammaproteobacteria > Steroidobacterales > JBCCFQ01 > JBCCFQ01. Next base: position 1,645 of record JBCCFQ010000898.1, read on the forward strand.
CATATGAACTCAGAGGCAGAGTTGGCTGCTGTGTTGGGCCACGAGATTGCCCACGTGACCGCCAGACACTCAGTGCGTAAACAAAGCCAAGCTGGGGTCTTAGGCGCTGCTGGTACGGTGGCCAGTATTGCAACGGGTACGCCAGGTGTTAGTGGCCTGTCCGGCATACTTGGCGATGTGTTAATCCGCGGTTACGGTCGTGAATATGAATTGGAAGCCGATGAGTTTGGCGCCGAGTATATGATCAAAGCCGGTTACTCCACTGACGGTATGCTCAAAA
>JBCCFQ010000899.1:0-1921 GCA_039029655.1 Pseudomonadota bacterium
GTCGCAATTTACAAAAACAACCGTCTTGAAACTTATTTTCCTTATTTTGGATTTCTGCGTCGAGCTCGTTTCAGGCAATGCAAAGCTAAAACTGTGTTCTTGTTGCCCTTCCAAGATCGAAGTAAGTATCACGGATGGAATGCAGACTAAAATTAGATGTTGGGTGGCAGCATCTGCTTTGGACCATCTTCGGGCGCGCTGCTGACACACGATCAAGTTCTGTCGCTAACGCATCCCTGGTCAGGATTGGTGAGGAGAAAAGGTGTGTAAACGCGCTGTCTGTTCGTACTCTCTTTGACGGCATACTGACGCTATTACCTGGGAAGCGTGGAGATACGATCATTATGTCCGCGATAAACATTCGTGACATGTTCGAAATCGCGCAAAGCCACGGCTACAATGTTCAAGTCGTTGATGTTGATCCCAGGACACTTCTTCCGCCCCCAGGAGCCTTGCTACGAGCTCACCTTGAAAGCGAAGCAAAAATTTGTGTCATCAGCCATCTCTTTGGTGCCATCAGCAGCCTGGAAGATGCTGCTGAGCTTCATCGGCGGGGCGTCTTCATCATTGAAGATATGGCACAGTCATTTTGCAAGCAGCGCCAGATTGGCGATCAGTCTGCTGATTGTACCTTGCTGAGTTTTGGTCCGATAAAGCGCTATTCGGCTCTGGGTGGAGCGATTGGATTATTCAGAGATAAGAACATCGCTTCGGGGATTGCAGATTTGCTGCATAGCTACCCCCAAAGCAGTGATGCCTGGTTTCGAAAGCGAGGTCTCAAGTACATTGGACTCAAAGCCATGAGCTTGCCGTTACCGTACGCGGTGTTGCTGAAAGCCCTGAGAATGTTCGGACGAGATATTGATGGAAGCATAGGCGGTCTGGCTCGGGGGTTTGCCAACCAAGAACTTCACCATGCTATCCGATATCAGCCGCCAACAAGGATGCTCCAACTGATGACCAAGCGTCTTGTTGCTGACAGCGACGAGGAAACTCGGCAAGCCGTTTGCCAAAGTGTTGTGGCAGCTCTCCATCCCGAAATGGTCAAGATCGGTCAAAAAGCGGAAGGACATGGCTATTGGTTGTTCCCAATTACAACGAAACAGCCAGAGCGCACAATAAAACTGTTAAGGTCAAAAGGGTTTGATGCAACTAGCGGAGCTACCAGCTTGTGTGTGGGAGATAAGCATGCCGCACCCAACGCCGTACGGCTTTTGGAAGAGTGCGTTTATGTCCCTAACCCTGCTGATATGACCGCCGGGAAAAGGAAGAGAATGATTGCTGCGTTGCAGAGTTTAGCCTCTGTCCACAACTGACTCTATATGATGGCTGGCTGTGAGTGGGGCAGATGTTGCACTGAAAGCTATACAAACACATCTGTGCTGGCTTGGTATTTTAGTTGTATCGATATTTTGGGCGGAAACCACCGTTTTCAAAGCGCCTTTTGAAAGCTGCCAATCTCAGAATCTTAAAGTAGTCAGTTTTGTCCGCATAGCGGTCGTTCGCATGAAACTAATGTAACTCCACACCGCATTCACTCGAATTCCACACTTTTGCAACATCAGTTATTTTTCCGGTCAAAATTCTGCAAATAGAGCTGCGCGCTTTCGGTCAAACCAATTGCATTTTTGGTAGTTTCAAATAGCCAAGTTAGTGTGGAGCGAAAATGTGGTAAATCCATCGTACCTTCTCGCCACATAATCCATAATTCTCGTTCTACACTTGGGTGATCGACTAATTCGATTAACTTATCACTCTTACCACCCACAAATTTTGGAAGTAATCCCTTGGCAGCACCAGAAACAATCATGTTCTGTATTGAGGTGGTGGTAGTAGCGGTGAAGCCCGAGATATTTGAACTCAGTGACACACTCGATAGCGACCCCCCCCACGTTCACAGCGCCCTCACAGTTAACAAGCA
>JBCCFQ010000900.1:0-1914 GCA_039029655.1 Pseudomonadota bacterium
TGACGACCTTGATTGTTGCGGGTGGCATTGAGCGGGGCCTTGAAAAAGCGGTTCGGGTCTTGATGCCGGCGTTGTTTGTTATGCAACTCATCCTTGTGGTTTACGCTTATCGCCAAGGCGCGTGGTCCGAAGGTGTGGAGTTTTTGTTTAAGCCCGATTGGAGAGCGCTCACCGGTGACTCGGTGCTTATCGCAATGGGACAAGCGTTTTTCACCTTAAGTATTGGTATGGGTGCGGTGATGGCCTATGGTGCTTATCTGCCACAGGATACTTCAATACTCGGAACCTCGGTCATGGTGATCGTTGCCGATACGGTTGTGGCGTTGTTGGCGGGTCTCATCATTTTTCCGATTATGTTCCAGTATGGCCTGAGTCCGGCTGAAGGGGAGGGATTGATCTTTAAAACGTTGCCCATTGCTTTTGGAAACATGAATGGGGGCGTGATCTTTGGTACGTTGTTTTTCTTGCTGTTGGTTTTAGGCGCGTGGACCTCGGCCATTGGTTTGCTGGAACCGGCTGTAGCTTGGTTTATCGAGCGTCTTTCCTTGGTTCGATGGAAAGCGGCTTGGCTCGTGGGAGGTGGCGTTTGGGTATTGGGTTTGGTCAGCGTGTTTTCTTTCAACCTGCTGGCAGATTGGCAATTCTTCAAAGGCAACTGGTTTGATAACGTCGATTATTTTTCCACAAACATACTATTACCCGTCAGTGGTTTTTTTATCGCAATATTTGCCGGTTGGAAGATGTGTCAAAACTCATCTAGTGAGGAACTCGATATTGGAACGGCAGGGCTGTATCGAGGGTGGCGACTTCTTATTCGCTGGGTGGCACCCATTGCCGTGGCGGTGATTTTTGTGCGTGGTATGGGTTGGTTGGGTTAAGACCTTGACTATGACTCCGGTATCATTAAGTCATGCCAGCTATCAATAGACACGCCTTGGTGCCCTACACAAGTCGAGAAATTTTCGATTTGGTGGATGAAGTGGAACGGTATGCTGAGTTTTTACCTTGGTGCCGTCGATCCACAGTACATACTCGCACGGAGATTCAGGTAGATGCCACGTTGGATATTTCCAAGGCCGGATTTAGTGAGAGTTTCAGCACCCGCAATATCAGAAGTGTCGGGGAGTCCATTTCTATGTCGCTGCTGGACGGACCGTTCGATTCACTAAGAGGCGCTTGGACCTTTACGCCACTGGGCGAGATGGGGTCGCGAGTTGAGCTAAACTTAAGCTATGAGTTTTCCAACTCTGTAGTTCAGATTTTGTTGGCGCCGACGTTTGCCGGGATAGTGGGTAGTTTGGTTGATGCGTTTGTGAAGAGAGCTGAGGTGGTCTATGGACCCAAATAGCTTGTTGAATCCTTTTGAAGAAGACGACGCCATACATGTGGAAGTCGTCTATGCCACACCAGTGCAACAAGAACTCGTTGCGGTACGGGTGCCCAAAGATAGTCACTTGGACTTTGCCATCAGGCAGTCCAAGATCTGCGATACGTTTCCTGAGATTGACCTAGACAAAAACTCTGTTGGGATCTTTGGGAAGAAAAAAACTCTGGATACGGTACTAAAGTCAGGCGACCGTGTGGAAATCTACAGAGAGCTAAAAGCCGATCCAAAAGAGGTTCGGCGGGCTTTGGCGGCTCTCGGAAAGACCATGGGCAAGAAGCTTTAAACGTCTGGTTTTTCTGATTCGTGGCGTGTCAACTTTGACACTTTGTCGTCCTCAAAATAGACCGTCAGTCTTTCTTTATAGGTCAGTTGCTTGCGACCCACCCGTAGATAGTAGATGTATTCCCAGCTATCCTTAGAGAACGAGTCTTCCAGTACCGGGTCGCCTAGGACAAACCGGACCTGTTCACGGGTCATGCCTTCTTTGACTTTCTCAATTGTTTCGTCGTCAAGAAAGTTACCCTGAA
>JBCCFQ010000901.1:0-1903 GCA_039029655.1 Pseudomonadota bacterium
GATTAATGCCTATTTCCGGGTCCCGGTCGGGTAGGGAGAGAGAGTCCTTCCGCTCCATAATCAGCCGTTCCAGGGCTTTGGCGGTGTCTTTTTTGTTCAATTGTTTGATCAGAGAACTTCTTCAGCTGGCTTCACGTCTTCATTGTCGGTTGTTGGTTCATCCACATTACCTGCTTCTGCGGCTAGAGCTCGCATCACCTCTACCGCGTATGTCGAGCCGATAAGACTGAACCTAGACACTTGAAAGTTATCCGTAGCCAAAGGCATTACTATCGCTAGTCTTTTACCGTCTCGGACGAGAATATCTACATCGTCATAAGGGGAGAGAGTGTATGAATAGCCTTCATTGTTTCCACCTTCACAGTATGCCCACACATGAGCGGCACCTTCATCAGAATTAATTAGTGCAGCGTATTGAGAGCCTTCCTCACAACTAGAATTAACTACCGTCTGGTAGATACATCCATTCGCTGAAATCGAGCATTTCAATAAAAAAACGTTTCCGACCTCATTTACCGTTCCGGCGTAGTATCCCTCCGCACCTGCGGACCATAACCAATCTTTTGATTTGCCCTCTTCGGCGAAAACGATAGATGATAAAGACGTTAGAAAGATTAGGATACAAATGGCCAGAATACTTCTTTCCGTGTTGTTGATGAGAAGAAAATCCGCTTGTTGTCCGATGCGCTTGGATCCTATTTTTTTGGCAGTACTGTTCACCTGGTCCTCGTGTTATCAGTTGATCTATTTTCTACTTCTCCCGCTGCGGATATTTCCCCACAAATATGATTGTTGCGAGTATTTCGGCCTCTCCATTCACCTCGACGATGGGGTTGGGCCAGTTCTTATTCATAGCCCGTAGATAGGGCTTTCCACCTTCCACCATGTAGCGTTTGAAAGTAACGCTCATATCGGGCACCGAGCGCACGATAACATCATTGCCATGTCTGGGCTCTACTGCTGGATCAAAGAATCCAATGAAATTCTCCGATTCCGGATAGACATCTTCCATGGAGGATCCAGTTATCTGGCAAGCGAATGTTCCTTTGCTATGGGGGACAGGGCAGGGGAGCCAATCATCGGCGTCGCCCGGCTCGTAGTTGTCTATCGCTTCCTCAAAATCGCCGGCCGGGACCGACGAGATAAGTGGAACATGGCCTCTGATTGGAACCATTTCACCGATCGATCCATCGTTAAAGTGCTGTTCGTTGGCGTAGTCGCGCTGGTAATAAGTTTCCTGTGAATCGCTAATAGTTTCTTCGCTTTTCTTTCCAGTCATAAGTGAGTCATTGAAATCACCTCTGCCTGAAATAAGCCACACTGGATTTGTGTTCGTAGCCTTGGAAACCAGAGTCAGGTTTTTTGTGGATGGTTTTGTTCGGTTTTTGGGGTTGTCTGACTCCCACTGAGTAACCGCCACTCTGTTGACTTTGCAGTAATCTGCCAAATCGCTTTGGGTAAGTCTGGCTCTTTTCCGTGCCATTTTGATTCTTTCGTGCATGTCGCTCATCTCCTAATTTTGTAAGAAACCCTTACAAGATTCATTGAAAGTATTGCTTACAATTTATTATGTAAGTTATACTTACCTAATGAGTGACATAAAACAAATCATCCGAGATTTGGGCGGACCGGCAAAGATCGCTCAAATTTGCGGGATTACTCCACAGGCGGTGTCTCAGTGGGACCGAATACCAGTCGACCCCGTGAATCACGTTATAGAACTAGAAAAGCAGGGTGTGTTCTCGAGGTACGAGCTCCGACCTGACATTTTTGCAGGCGGCCTTGGTTGAAAGACGACGACAACAGCAGCACCAAGAAGAAGCCTCCGCAAAACAAGACGAACCAAGTGCGATGGTATGCACGGAACTCGAAGACCGGCGCCTGCAGATGAATCGCAATCAAC
>JBCCFQ010000902.1:0-1899 GCA_039029655.1 Pseudomonadota bacterium
ATCTGGATGAGTTACCAGAGCTTGCGCGAGGCAAGGGAAACAAAATTATTGGTATTCCATCGAAGAAGTTTGCGGCTAGAGAGGAGTTCGTTACGGCTATCTGCGTTGCTTCCTTGGAGGCCAATCTATTGGTCGTCTCGGGTCAAAGGACAATGACGCTGCGACCAAGAGACCTGGAGGCTTATTCCGGCGCGCGAGGTCGACGTGGCGCATTGTTGCCGCGGGGTTGGAGGCGGGTTGAGAGCTTACAACTGGAGGAGAGTTAACCTTTAGGCTTTTGGGTTGCCATCTTCGTCAAACAACTCGGTCAACTCACTGTAGTAGCTTTCTTCGAGCTGTCGAGTAGATTCCATATCCAGCTCAATGGTGTGTCCGCCTTTCTCCACCAATGTGGTTGCATTGCTTAAGTCTTGCACTTCGAAGTCCACGGTTTCTTTAATGTACCGAGGCTCCTGGTTCTTGATTATTTCTTCCCGGTCATATTCCGCTGAATCACGGTTTGCCAGCCAGTCCACGGCATCTCGGTGAGTCATAGCGCCTAGATGTCTGCCTGATCGACTCAGGAACATCCATCCAATTGCGCCCAATAACGCGATTATGACCACGGCCCAGATTAGGGTGTTTTGGTCGTTTGTGCCTTGACCCGCGCCGCTGTCAATTACCAGCGAGGGCGAAATCACTTGGCTGGGTACGGGTGTTGCATCGCCGGTTTGGTTCGACGTTTCGCCCTGAGTCTTGGGTACCAATTGTCTTTCCGAACGAGCGATGAGGTTTTTCGATTGCCCCGACAAGCGCGGAGTTAACTTTAAGTTGTAGTCCACGTGCCTATATGCGCGAACGATGCTGATTGGTTCGGGCGCGATTGTCTTAGGTGTTTTTACAGGCGTCTGCTGCACAACCACTGGGGTTCGCCGTGTCTCAGGCTTGGGTTCTACTAGGGTTGGCTGTGGCCGCCAGTTGTCGCTTACTACCGGGGCCGTGACCCTCACCGGTGGTGGCGCCAATTCGGTTTCGACAGGGGGACGCTCGGCAAATCGAGGGCGATCCGACTTTGGCGGATCTAAAAACACAGCGAACTCCCTCACCGTTTTTGGTAATTCCGGACAAGTGACCGTTAAGCGAAGGTTCAACAAAGGTTCTCGGACTCGCATGCGAGAGGACAAAACCAACTTACCCGTTCGAACGTCACCAAAATATTTCTGCTGAACTGGTACCTCCACACCCTGTACGTGGAAACACGCCGCGAAAATTTGTTCCCCAGGTGCTGCGTGAATATCGATGCTTCCTTCTAAAGGCTGTCCTAAGCGGGATTTCAATCTAACGTCGCCGACAATGACTGCGCCAACAAGGGTTGGTGTGAACAATAAACAGCATAGCGCAGCCAATTTTGCCCTTTTTATGGTTGGTTTTTGAGAAAGGAACAACATTACGCTTCGATCACCACTTCCGGTTCATGAACGTAGTAGCCTTGCACAAAATCCACGCCCAGTTGCCACAAGACCGCCATGGTATTGGCATCATCTACTCGTTCCGCGATGGTTTGGATTTGTTTGTTTTGGGCGCTATCGATATATCCTCGCACACGTTCTTGCAATACCGTGTCTCCGGTTATTCCCTGCATAAGAGACCCGTCTATTTTGATAAAATCAATGGACATTTTGCCCAGTATGCGCAATGGGGAATCGCCAAGGCCAAAATTCTCAATGGCGAATAAACAGCCAAGGTCCTTGCAGCTTTTCACGACCTTGCCACTTTCAGTCAAGTGCATCTGAATGGTTTTTTGACAAACTTCAAATACCAACTGTGAGGGGTTGCACTTAAAGGCAAGTAACTGTTGGGCGAACCAGCCCATCAAAGATTCATCGGTAACCGAATCATCAGACAATCGGACGAAATAAC
>JBCCFQ010000903.1:0-1898 GCA_039029655.1 Pseudomonadota bacterium
AGGTCTATAGGTCTATAGGTCACCAGGTCTATAGGTCTCTCCAGGGTGAAGCCGGTGCCTCGATGGATAATCGAGAGGGCGTCGCGGCCTTTTTGGAGAAGCGAGAACCAAATTTTACCGGTGAATAACCTCGATCAATCCGATCAATCCAATTCCATAGAGGAGGGGATATCCACAACTGTTAGATGTTAGGATTCCCCCTTCGCTATATCTGCAAGACCAAGTTAGGAGTTAAGACGATGCCGTTGGTGCTGAACGAAGACCAGACGATGCTGAAAGACTCGGCAAAGAGTTTCTGTACGGACAATACGCCGATTACGCAGCTGCGCAGGCTAAGAGATGAGAAAGATGAAACCGGATTTGATCAGGGAACCTGGCAGGAAATGGTTGGCCTTGGTTGGTCGTGCATTACCGTTCCAGAAGAGTTTGGCGGCCTTGGATTCGGATATATGGGGCTCGGTGTCGTGATGGAAGAATGTGGCCGAACACTGACGGCTTCTCCGCTGTTCTCAACCGCTGTGCTAGGTACGACGGCGATTGTTCAAGGTGGTACCCAAGAACAAAAGACCGATCTTCTCGGACAGATTGTGTCAGGTGAGCTTTTGACAGCGTTGGCACTTGAAGAATCCGCACATCACTCGCCTTACAACATCTCCACCAAAGCGGAGGGCTCGGATGGAAGCTACAAGCTGAGCGGTAGCAAAAAGTTTGTCATTGACGGCCATATAGCCAACAAGCTGATTGTTGCAGCACGAACATCGGGCAACCCAGGTGACCGTGATGGCATCACGCTTGTATTGGTAGATCGCGAATCCGCGGGCGTGTCAGTGACACGGACAATCATGGCGGACAGTCGTAATGCCGCTAACATTGAGTTAGACGGTGCGGAAGGTGCGTTGTTGGGTGAAGAAGGCAAAGGCGCCGATGTGCTCGACAAGGTGCTGGATGCCGGCAGAATTTTGCTCGCCGCTGAGATGCTGGGTGGCATTCAAGAGTGTTTCGAGCGCACGGTGGAATACCTAAAAACGCGTGAACAGTTTGGTGTTCCGATCGGATCATTCCAGGCGTTGAAACACCGCGCCGCTCAAATGTTCTGCGAAGTAGAACTCTCGAAATCCGTCGTGCTCGAAGCCTTGTCTGCGCTCGATGAGAATTCCGATCAGGTACCAGAACTAGCGAGTTTGGCTAAAGCTCGATTGAACGATACTTACAATCTGGTGAGCAGCGAAGGCGTCCAAATGCATGGTGGTATCGGGATGACCGATGAATACGAGATCGGTTTCTTCATGAAGCGCTCTCGAGTTTGCGAGCACACGTTCGGCAACAGCGCCTTCCACCGCGACCGTTATGGCACGCTGCAAGGCTACTAGTGGGTTTCGAGTAGCGAGTCACGTTGTCTTCAAAAGCGAAGGGTCTTCAAAAGCGAAGGCTTCTAGCGTGTACTCGCGATACTCAATGGGACCTGTAAAAGCCCCTTCAGAAAAGCCATAAAGTAGACGCCCATAAAACCATAAAAAAGCCCCGCAATCGCGGGGCTTTACGGCTGTTTTAAGTTTGGCCAAAACTTGTAGGTCCGTTATTGGCACTTCACGATTCCAAGCGTCCCCTGGGGATCATTGACCTTGGCATCTTTCGTGCCTTGGCAGCTTTTGTTGGCCGCCTAGAAGAAACCCGAAAGTCTCACTAGCAATGTACTCTTCTTGCTTTGATTTGTTAAAGAACCAAAACTTATTTCCAGCTTCCTAATAGAATGATTGGTTTTAAAGCATCCACCGCCGCCGATTTCTCGGAATGCGCTACTTTAAGATAGGCGGTGACCAGACCCAGGATCGAACATGGTAAAGACTGAATCCCGCCCAGCAATCTCAAGCATCAGGAATAGCGCGGAGTTGCGTCGG
>JBCCFQ010000904.1:0-1895 GCA_039029655.1 Pseudomonadota bacterium
CAAGCAACTCAAGAACAGTCAACACACGCGAATTCCTGTATTCAGGTCCGAGTTGGACAATGTCGTCGGTATTCTTCACCACCGAAAGCTGTTGCAAAATTGGTCTCAGACGGACATCAGTCATGAAGTGATTGAGAGTCTCGTGGAAGAGGCCTACTACGTCCCGGAAACCACACCTCTTAACCGGCAGCTGTTAAGCTTTCAACGTCAAAAAAGGCGTATGGGACTTGTGGTCGATGAATACGGCGACATTCAAGGGTTGGTGACCCTGGATGACATATTGGAAGAAATCGTCGGAGAGTTCACAACAGACCCCTCAGACTCTCACCCCGATGTTTTGCCCCAAGCGGATGGGTCAGTATGGATAAAAGCCAGAGTGCACGTCAGAGACCTAAATCGAATATTGGAATGGGACTTACCCACGGATGGCCCAAAAACCCTAAATGGTCTAATCGTCGAGAATTTGGAAACCATCCCGGAACCAGGCACGGAGCTCAACGTGTCCGGCCAAGGACTTAAGATCATCAAAGTCAGCGATAACGCGGTTAAGACTGTCCAAACGCTGAACTAGTCAGTCCTATTATCACAAACCTGCCGCATCCAAGGCTTGATCCAAGCGCTCCAGCGGAATGACCTCGATATCAGGAATACGCTGCTTTGGCTTGTTGCCCACCGGGACTAATGCTTTGGTATACCCTTGGGTCGCGGCCTGTCGAATGCGTTCTTCACCGAAAGGCACCGGTCTAATCTCCCCTGCCAATCCCACCTCGCCAAAAGCCACAGTTTTGTTACTGATGGGCCGGTCTCTGAAACTTGACAGGGAGGCCAAAACCGTCGGCAAGTCCACCGCGGTTTCGGCTATCTTCATACCCCCCACAATGTTTAGGAAAACATCTTGATTGAACATGGGCACGCCACCGTGACGATGTAATACGGCCAACAACAAATTCAGTCGATTCTGTTCCACACCAGAGGCCACCCTTCTTGGCGCAGAACCTGCGCTTTCTGACACCAACGCTTGTACTTCAACCAGCATGGGGCGACTGCCTTCCCAGGTGACCATAACCAAACTTCCGGCCACGGGCTTTGGGTGCTGGGAAACAAAAAGGGCGGAAGGGTTTCTGACCTCTTTCAAGCCCGATTCGGACATGGCAAAAACGCCAATTTCATTGGCGGCGCCAAAACGGTTTTTTATAGCCCTAATGATTCGAAAACGACTGCCGGTGTCATTTTCAAAATACAACACAGTATCCACCATATGCTCTAACACCCGGGGACCGGCGATGTGCCCTTCCTTTGTTACGTGCCCTACCAACAAAACGGCACTGGCCCGTGATTTGGCAAAGTTAACCAGTTGAGCAGTGCTCTCTCGAAGTTGGGACACGGCCCCAGGTGCCGACTGAACGGCATCGCTGTAGATGGTCTGAATGGAATCCACTACAACCATATCCGGTTCGATGTGGGTCAGTATTGGGAGCAAGCGCTCAACACAGGTTTCCGCGACAAACTCGATTTCATTGGCATCAGCGCCAACGCGATCCGCTCGCAATCCCACTTGCTGCAATGATTCTTCACCGCTGACATAAACCACTCGGCGTTTCTCACTCATGGTTGCGGACGCTTGGAGTAACAAGGTTGACTTGCCGATTCCAGGATCACCACCAATCAATACCACCGAACCCGGCACCACACCACCGCCAAGGACCCGGTCCAATTCTCCAGACCCTGTGGCCTGCCTTGGGGTTTGCTGCCGCCTCAATTCCGCCAACTTTACGGGCTTAACCGGTGAGCCCGCGTCGGGACTCTTGCTACGGGTTTGGGTCAGTTCCCTAAGAGAATTCCACGCCTGACAACTGCCACATTGGCCTTGCCATTGTAGGTATGTTGCGCCGCAA
>JBCCFQ010000905.1:0-1894 GCA_039029655.1 Pseudomonadota bacterium
ATCTGCCCCACGGGATTCTTCTCGGACATGGCGGAGTTTCTTTCAATGGCCCGGTCGGGGCGTGTCTACCTGTTCGGCGATGGCTCGAGCCGGATCAATCCAATCCACGGTGCTGATCTTGCCGAGTTCTGTGTCGGCGCGATGGATAGTCAGGAACAGCAGCTCGATGTGGGTGGTCCTGAGTTATTCACGTACCGCGAGATTGCAGAATTGGCCTTCGACGTTCTCGATCAGTCTGAGAAGATCACGTGCGTTCCAAAGTCTATCGTTTCCGCGACCGTCGGTGCCTTACGCTGGCTAACACCCGCAAGGGTTTTTGGCCCGATTGAGTTTATGGCGAGCGCTATGACCATGGACATCATCGGTAAGGCGTACGGTCAGCGACGGCTAGTCGACTGTTTCCGCGATTGTGGCCGTTCCATTGGCCGCAAGTCACGTGGCGATCACTCGCTAGCTACATAACGGGCTGTGTCGTTCTGGCGACTCAGGCGTTAACGTTGTCCTAGTGCTATGGCGAGTTTGTCTCTGCCGGAAAAAGAATGCCCGCAAAATGCCCGCAATGATACTCAGTTCATTTTTAGGTATATGGGATAACCTATTGAAATAACTGGTCGGAGTGAGAGGATTTGAACCTCCGACCCCTGCCTCCCGAAGGCAGTGCTCTACCAGGCTGAGCTACACTCCGACAACAGCGAAATCATACACGCTCGGTGTATTTCCTGGCAAAAGGCCGGTGTTATCTATTGATCCTTTTCTTGGACAAATCACGCATAAAGACTAGTGGATAACAATTTGTCTGTGGCCAACATCGGTCACGTTCGTGGGGAATATTCTTGAATAAACCAGCACTCGTGTTTTTAGCACTAACCTTGTTTTGTCTTGCTACAGAATCACAGGCTCAACAGCCCAGTATGGGGCCTTTGGCATCAGTTATTGAGCCTGGGCAAGATGGGGCCTGGTCGGTGTCTTCCGGTGTCAAAGGTGTGCAGCTACGAAACCAACAATCGTCCGGGGATTTGACTTATTACTATGTGAATGAGAATACGGCGGCGCTGGGGCGTCGAGTCGTAAACCTAACGGTTCAGGTGTTCGATGCCAGTGACAATGCACTGGGTGGGATACTGTATGGCTATCAGGACAATCCGCGAACTTACTTCCTCTTTACCGTGGGTGCTGGTGGCACTGTCAATCTGCATTATCGTGGCGAGGAAGGATTTGAACAACGCTTTCAAAGCAATCTGCGAGGAAGCACCACGGATCCGGTGAAACTGCGGCTGGTTGAGAATGGCCGGGAAATTACGCTTTGGGCCAATGGCGAGCGTGTTGGGTCATTGGAAAATCAACGATTGGGTCAAGGTGCCGTTGGCATAGCAGCAGCCGACATCGGAACGTTTCGATTCAGTCAGTTTTCCATTGAGAGCCCATCGAGACGCGCCAAGACACAGGTATCTCCTGAATCACGCTCTATGGGTTCAGTCACCTGGCATGATTATATGGATCGAAACACCGGTATGGTTCAACGCCAGATACCGTTACCCTCGGGTTGGCGACTGGACTCAAATCCCAATGATCTTGTGAGTCTTGTTGGTCCCAATGGAATAGTGGCTTATCAGAAAGACTCGGGTAGATTTGTTGATAGCAGAGACCCGTCCATGCAGCATTCGGCCCGTGTGGGTGGTGCGCAGGTTGCACAGGTTAAATCGGTTGAGAATTATCTGGCGCAAGACTTTGCTTCCTACATGGCGCAAGGGGGATATCGACTGGTTCGACAATTCAAAATGCCCAAAGTCCAGGAATTCTGGGAGCGTTTTGGTGCCGCTATGCCACAAGGACTTAGTCAGAAACGCTATGAGGCCGTTGGTGCCCAGTGGCAAGGTAGCAATGGTGACCAAGC
>JBCCFQ010000906.1:0-1885 GCA_039029655.1 Pseudomonadota bacterium
CAGCGGCGCAAATGCGTAAGGTCGCTGACATCCACCCTCTAGCAGGCCAGCCAAAAGGACCTGGTGAACGGGGCTGGCAGGCATTTAAGAGTTCAAGCACTCGGCAACAAATCTTGGAAGCCGCGGTACGTTGTATCGTAAAGCTAGGCTATGCCAGCACCACAACCATGGTCATAGCTCAAGAAGCGGGGTTGTCCCGGGGGGCGACGCTACATCACTTTCCTTCCAAAATAGATATCATCAAAGCGACGGTGGACTTTCTCTATGAGAAACGAAGTCGTGCCGTAACCAATTCTGCCAGTCAGTTGCCTAAGGACAGTGATCGGGTCAAACTTGCCGTAGAAGCTTATTGGCAGCAAGTCAATCACCCCTTATTTTTAGCGTTTTTTGAACTCTCCGTTGCGGCAAGACACGACGAGGAACTTCGGAAAATCTTGCGCCCGGCACAGACCAAGTTTGATGCCGAGTGGTATGCGGTGTGCCAAGAAGCGTTTCCTGAATGGCAGGATGATCCCCAAGCGTTTAGTTTGGCCATGTCACTGAGTCAGAAGCTCATGGAAGGTATTGCCATTAGCCACCTAATGCATCCCAGAGACAAAGACGAAGAACAGCTGTTGTCTTTTTTAGAACAACAAATCCGAGAACTTTTACCAAAACAAAAATCCTAGTCGGGTTCGAAGGCGATCAGCACATTACCGGGCATGTGAAAGTAAAGTCCGTAGCCTGAGTTGGCAAACAAGCGACCGTTATGTACTACGGGGGCTGTACCACCGCCAAAGGATCCTCCAGACGCTTCACGACCAGACACACTGACGAAGGTTTTGGTGGTGTCAAAGTTCCAAAGCACCCGGCCGTCTTTTTCAGCATAGGCTCTAAGGCGCCCATCCATGTGCCCTGCAAAAGCCGCACCGTCTATTGCGCTGATGGCTGCCGAAATCCCTGGGTCACAATCCACCTTGTCGCCGCACACATTGTCGGCGGGGCTACTCCACACGAGTTCGCCGGTGAAAGCATTCAGGGCATACATACCCGGTCTTGCGTCCTCAATGGGTAGTTCGTCATCGTCAAAGTCAGAAATGGGGACGTAAACCAATTGACCGTCGGATGCCATTCCAAAATGCATGCCGCCTTGCACACCGCCACGACCCACCGGATTCTTCCACAAAATTTCCCCGTCCTCTGGCGCTATGCCCCATATAACACCGGATTTTTGTCCGGCAACGAGAATTCTCTTGTCTCCGTCTTCGATAAGGATTGGGGGTGCACCAAAATCAACGTCTGGCCCATCTTCTTGTGGGCAGTTGGTTTGATTCTCAATGATCGGCATACAGGCCACATTCCATGCGTCTCTGGGCGTTGTTTGTGTCACCCAGGCAATGCTGCCGTCGTCAATGTTCATGGCAATGATGGCGTCGCTGTTGCCATCGGCCGGAGAAGAATAGTTTTCACCGGTACCGAAGTAGAGTCGGCGTTTCTTTTGATCCACCGTGGGGGTATTCCAAACCGGTGCGCCAGACGGTGCCAGCTTTGGTACCCCAACGTTATTGGTGCCCACTTGTTTGGGTTCTTCCGGGATAGTAAATGTTTGTCTAAGGATAGACCCGTCATTGATGTCCATGGTCACGATGGAACCGCGGAAGGTACAGCAGGCGTAGTTGGGATCGGCGGCCGGCACCACTTCCAAAGATGAAACCGGTTGGAACAAGTAGTCTTCGAACAAAACCGGTTGCGCCGTGGTAGTGGCATTGTGGTGATCATCAACTTTCTTGGACCACACCAGCTCACCATTGCTTAAGTCAACGGCGTACACACGGGCTAGGATATCTGCGAAGAAACCATAGGCCTTTTGTTCTGAGCCCCAGTCCTTGATGGTGATGCCAGTTCG
>JBCCFQ010000907.1:0-1884 GCA_039029655.1 Pseudomonadota bacterium
CCCTTGAGGCCTTTGATTGCGGCAGAGACCATACCCAAAATCTTTCCCAGCTTGGCCGCTTTCGGTTGCCGCGATCCGTAAATTCTTTCTCGCCCTTCTCAAACCAGTCGTTCCACACCTTGCGGAGCAGGACTTTGAACGGACCGTTGATTCCGACGTCATTTGGCTGCATGGTGGATGTTTGCGACGGCGGAATGATCATTACGCGGACCTTTCGTTACCAGCAAGTACCGACTCCTTCTTATGACTGCCGTAGCTGTCCATGAACAGGGCACAACTCTTTTTCCGCTTGAAAACCCCTCGTTTGTCGATCACCTCTCCTATCCACTTGTGCATGATGTCTTCTCGCATGGAACCTCCCGGGGCAGTCGTAACTGCAAAATTTTTCGGAAACTGCATTTTTGGTACTTTCTTCAAACCTTTCAGAATTATCAGCACTCGGAGAACTTCGCCACCCATCGTTGTTGTTAGCACAACTGTGAAGCGTGTTTTTCCGTGCCCCGTATCTGCCGCCTCAATTGATTTTTCACCCTTGAAGTCGATGGTGCGGTTTGATATCATGTCGATGTAGCAAGGTATTTCGTCCATATTAAGTATGTCCTCAGCCGGAATATTGCTCGTGACTGTCATTGAGCCGTTGAGATGGTCGATGATGGTTTCGTAGCGCTCTGCAATTGGCCGGTTGTCTTGCTGGGCCCGGTGCGTGACAACTCGCATCGTCAGTTTGTTGCGGAGGCAAAAGTTGATGGCGATGCGGTCCGTAAATTGGAAATCGAGAACCCACTGCTCATTTGCGATAGCCGTGGCCTGATCCTTTATGCTTCGATAATTTACGATTATTTTTTCTCTCTTTGTTTTCGCACCCATTCCACGAGGTCAGCTTCTACCGTTGGATACTTGGCCTTTCTTCCACCTCCTCGCACCCGCTTCTTTTTGGTTGGATTGGCAATTTCCTGCAGCTTGTTTTG
The DNA here is from genome assembly GCA_039029655.1 of Pseudomonadota bacterium. Classification (GTDB taxonomy): domain Bacteria; phylum Pseudomonadota; class Gammaproteobacteria; order Steroidobacterales; family JBCCFQ01; genus JBCCFQ01. The sequence goes on from JBCCFQ010000907.1 coordinate 969, forward strand.
TTGGCCTCGCCAGTCGCGAAATGTCATTTTGTCTACCTTTGTTTCTCGGGAGCAAGCTGTGATGTTGCGACTAAACTCTACCTCAAGCCGTCGCAAAATCTCAAGCTTCTGAGCCACCGTGCGTTGATGGTATCTTCCCCTCTTGGCACTGGTACCCACTGAATCACCCTTCCGCTTCTTTGAAGAAGGTGTCATCGAAGAACTTGGGGTTTCCGTTTCGGTGGTTGGATTTCTAGACAAACCACGCGGTACGGCGTTTCTTCTCCATCGGTGAGCAACTGTAGACTAGGAACATCAGGATCGTTTACGGGTTGCGAGGCCCTGGAAGATGTGGGCGTGGCGTCAAGCCTATTCATTGTGACACGATTGTTCGACCAATGGTTTTGGCAACGTTAGTACTTAGTTACATAGCGAGCAAAATATTAGCGGTAGAGCTGGGCAAGGTGAGTGAGCGAAATGAGACGGGCAGGTCTAAAAATCGAACGTTGGACACAGCTGAGCTGGCATTATCGATTGCATAGATTTTATTGGCACTGACTTTTGTCAAGCGAGTGGCGGAAATGGCTGAACTTGAACATCAAAAATAGAACATGATCTGCGTCAATATCGTCCGGCGATATATACTATGCGGTAATGCGGTAAGTGCCACATTGGACAGCTGACTTGAATCTTTTTACCGAATAGTTCCCCCCATAACTGGGCCCAAAAATTTTTTCACCGAATAGTTCCCCCCCACCGAATAGTTTCCCGGGGGGAACTATTTGGGGGGAACTATTCGGTAGAATACGGTAAGATGTGGGCTAGGTATCTTTCCGGCTCGACCGTCGTCGTGGTAAGAGTTAGCATAAGACTGAAAATAAAATCCCACATGGAAGATCTTGTACATAGGATATATTTCATCTCGACGTGGTTTAGG
>JBCCFQ010000908.1:0-1879 GCA_039029655.1 Pseudomonadota bacterium
GGATCCCACTGTGGCACCGCAGCCGTGAAAACGTCCGTATTGATCACTTTTTCGGCAGTTTCTTGGAAAGATTGGCCAATTTCCAAGTATTCGTTGGCGCGCTTGGTCAAGGTTTCCGCCAAATCCTTCGCGGCGGCAACTTCTTTTTCGAACAACTCGCTGGGCTGAGACACGCTGGTGGGTAGCTTAGCGGCTTCCACAGCATAGTTCAGAACGTCGCCCATGACGTCGATGTTTTTGCGTGCAACGGTTTCAAAGACCTCGACAGCCGCAGCGGTGAACTTGCGTGCTGGCTCAAAGCCTTCCTTTTGAAGCTCGGCGAACTTTTCAAATCCTTCGGTAAATGTGTTCATGTCTTTGTAAACTCCTAACAAAAATCTGGTCCAATGATGGTGAAGCATTTTGCAGTGCAAAATTCTACGGAATTCTTTTTGCAATGCAAGAAGAATTTGGTTGAAGATTTAGAAATTGTTTAAAAACAGTGGGTTAAATGAATTCGGTCTTGTCGCATTGCGTAATATTTGGGTCTGAACGAGGCTCTGATTGCGCGGCGCAACAGGGAAACGGCTCCGGGATTCAGGCTCTAGGCATTTAGGCTCTAGGCTTCAGACTCTAGGCTTCAGACTCTAGGCTCTAGGTGTCATGCCCTCAAGGACACCGAGGTTTCGTCGCCCCAATGCCATCGGGGTTAACATGAGCTTTTCACGTCTAAGACCCTAGTGCCTGGAGCCTAGAGTCTAGAGCCGAAAGCCAATCAACAAACGCTGGGGACCAGCCCACGCGGTAGGCCTCAGATTCCACAACCGTCCTCGCCCCCCCCATGGGCAACCCCACAACCCCCATGCTACCCTTGTCCTCTTTCGCTCCCATACCCATAACACCTATATGAGCTATCAAGTACTGGCCCGTAAATGGCGGCCGCGGGTCTTTTCCGAGATGGTTGGCCAAGAGCACGTTCTTAGGGCTCTTATAAACGCCTTGGACAGCGAGCGGATTCATCACGCATTTTTGTTTACTGGCACCCGGGGTGTGGGCAAGACCACCGTCGCTCGAATTTTTGCCAAGTGCTTGAATTGCGAAACTGGTGTGACATCAACGCCCTGTGGCGTGTGTAGTTCCTGTCGGGAAATCGACGAAGGTCGATTTGTGGATCTTATCGAGGTGGATGCGGCGTCTCGAACCAAAGTGGATGATACAAGAGAGCTTTTGGAGAATGTCCAGTATAGACCCCAAGCGGGACGCTTTAAGGTCTACCTAATTGACGAAGTCCACATGCTGTCTAACCACTCGTTCAATGCTTTGTTGAAAACGCTGGAAGAGCCACCCCCTCATGTTAAGTTTTTGTTGGCTACCACAGATCCGCAAAAGTTACCTGTCACGGTGTTGTCTCGCTGTTTGCAATTCAATCTAAAGCGTCTGTCTATGAGCCTGATTCAAGGTCGTCTCAATCAAATCCTAGAGGCAGAGAAAATTGAATATGAGACCTCAGCAACTCAGCTGATTGCAATCGCAGCGGATGGGAGTGTGCGTGACTCCTTAAGTTTGTTGGACCAGGCCATTGCCTTTGGAAGTGGAGTAGTCAATGACGCCGATGTCCGCAGCATGTTGGGTACTATCAGTAGTTCTCATGTGTTGGATTTGTTGGACGCATTGGCGGACCAGGATGCCGCATCGGTTCTCGACCGAATCGCCGAGTTGGATGAGTCGGCTCCGGATTATGCCAATGTACTTGATGACATGATTACCCTGATACAGCGTCTTGCTATTGCCCAGGTTTCTCCCAAAGTGCTGGATGAGGAGGCTGACAAGGAACGTCTTGAGTCTTTAGTGCAACGCTTTAGTCCAGAGGATGCACAACTGTTTTATCAGATTGCGCTGA
>JBCCFQ010000909.1:0-1878 GCA_039029655.1 Pseudomonadota bacterium
CGCGGGTGGTCTTGGTGGTTAGTGTCTGGTGACACTCACAATTGCCACCCCACCCTTAAAATCTAAGACGTCGGTTATTAAGCCAAGGCGTTTGCATGCTGCTGAGCGTCGTTGATGAGGAGCGAAGCCTGGATGGCGAGAAGGACGAATCATCCATGGCGTGCCAGGCATGGATGCTTGACCCGCCTTGAGCGAAGCGACACACAAACACCTTGGCTTCGCGCCGCGTCTTACGTGCCTTCCCGTCTCATGCGTTCCAATCGCTGACTAGCAAGCCCCGCCGCCGTAGTGCCGGGATGGTCATTAATGGCTTGGCGAAAAGCCTGCATGGCGGATTGACGATTACCCAACTCATAGTGGCAATAGCCGATTTTTAGCAGGGCATCTGGAACTTTGGAAGACTCGGAATAAACATCCACCACTTTCTCAAACTCTGGCAATGCCGTTTGAAACTGACGCATCACGTATTGTGATTCGCCCAACCAATACTGTGCGTTACCCGCCAATGGGCTTTCTGGATAAACACTCACAAAGTCTTTAAAAGACTGCGCGGCATCGGCGTACTGCCTCTCCCGCATTTGATTCAATGCGGCCTGATAGGCATCTGCATCAGAACCCGACGAACCAGCACCGTTACCACCTGTGCTGCCAGTAGACGAAGATGCAACCCGACCGGGATTAGACTCTAACTTCGCGAGCCGGTCGTCCAGATCTAGATATAACTCTCGTTGACGATTTCCAGCATCTTCTGCCTGAAATTGAACCGTCTCCACGTCACCCCGCAAGGCACGGACTTGGGCTTCCAGTTCGGCCACTTGGGATGCTAAGTCAAGCAAGCTGTCATTGTTGGTGACACGCTCAATCGCAATCAAGCGACGTTCAAGATCGGTGAGCTTAATCAATACGGGATCTTCGTCTGCCGGTATGGTTGTACAACCTGCCAACAGTGACGCAATAAAAACGATCCCAACACTTGTGTTGTTCATGGGCGTACCTGCCAAAATAGGTTAGTTTCTGATGAGTTGCACGCGCCGGTTGGCTTGCCAAGCATTCTCATCATGGCCGGAGTCTACTGGACGCTCTTCGCCGTAGCTCACGGTACTGATCTGGGAATCATCGACACCACGTAGCCGCATGATGTTGCGAACCGCCTGAGCGCGACGCTCACCTAGACCGATGTTGTATTCTCTGGAACCCCGCTCGTCGGCATGGCCTTCCAGTCGTACGCGGCTATTTGGGTTATCTAGTAACCAGCCTACGTAGGCTTCTACGATGTCCATATAGTCTGGTGCAACGTTCGCTTGATCAAACTCAAAGTAAACGGTGTCACGACTCCATTCGAACTCGTCCAGACCGCCCAACACACCATTCTCCTCATCCTCAATACCGGTACCCGATGTGCTGGCCGATGAATCCTCCTCAATGACCGTGGGTTCGGAAGAAACTGGGACGGTACGACTGCGGTTTCCACCACAAGCCGCCAATGCCAGTAATGACACGAGCAAAAGAACCACTGAAACAGGATTCATGTCTGACTCCTAATAAACAATAACTAAACGCGGACAATTCATGTGAATTCTCGCAGGTTTCGGGAAAAAATCAACGATTTAGCGGAAGACAAGGTCTTGACGATAAGGTGACCAAACAGGCTCACGCACATCCCCCTCGCTGGACTCGATGGCATTTTCCACTCGTCCGTCCGCCGACACTGTGGCCAGGGAACCCCGCCCTTCGCCCCCGGTTGCATAAATAATCGTGGCACCATTGGGTGCGTAACTGGGCGACTCGTCCAAAAAACCGCTGGTGAGTATTTGAGGCACCGGCCGTGATCGATCCAGGTCCAGCACCGCGATACGGTATTTCCCTTGATCCAGATAA
>JBCCFQ010000910.1:0-1874 GCA_039029655.1 Pseudomonadota bacterium
TGCCTGACGACTAAACTTTCGAAAGAGACCAGTTTGAACAGTCTGGGCCATCATCACTACATTCCAAACGGTGACTGGATAGTCCCAATCAATATGAGACCGCTGGGGCACATAAGTCGTTTTGAGCAGCTGATTCTTCAGTGACCTTCCCTTAAACCGAACCACACCTTGTGCCACCGGAACCAAGTTCAGCATGGCTTCGACTAGAGTGCTTTTGCCAGCGCCGTTGGGGCCAATGATACCCACCAATTGACCCGAAGGTACTAAAAAACTGACATCGTGGAGTGCGCGGGTACCTCGATAGTCGACCGACAAATTCTGAATTTCCAACATTAGAACAGCGTGCTTAGCAAGAGAGAATGATTCGCGACGGCCCTGTAATAAACCTTATCCACGTCCAGAACTTAAGTTTTACTGTAGGGGAAACCCCAGATTTCAACTTGGAAGTGGTTTAAATGACCTAATTATTCACCTAAAAGAACAGCTGTAAGAATGCTGCGGCCAGCCCCAATGCAACATCTTTGATAAGCAAATCTAAAGGTTGACACCAGTGTATAGGTTAGTTATATAAATGTCTAGGTAGAAATATATACGTTTAACGTTGCGTTCTGAATAGTTCTGTCTCCATGCGAAGTTGAGTTTATTGCTACATCAATGATCTCGGCGTATAAGAGCACACGAAAAAGGACTAGTCGTATTGAATTTCATCAATCGTTTCAAGTGGGCTTGTTGTTGAGCTAACTTTTCAAGTCGTGAGTGGTTGGTGGTTTATCCCCAATGCTTTCGACAGTTTTTTTGTAAAAAATCAGACATGGAGAAACCGTAAATGCAGCGATATTTTTCACAAAACCACGGCATCCTAGCAGGTGCGATCTCAATCGTGATTGGTCTTGCAGGTTGTACTGGCTCAACCCCCAGCGGTTCAGACGGCGCAGTCGAACCTGACGCAGCCGCTAGTGAGGTAACGGATGAGTCCCAGATCGATGTCGTCGCATCCTACAGCGTCATTTGCGATTTAGCCGCTCAAGTTGCAGCGGATGCGGTGGCCCTGAACTGTCTAATTCCCCCCGATCAGGACCCCCACACCTATGAGGCAAAACCTTCTGATCGCGAAGCAGTCGAGACGGCTGATCTAGTCTTTTATGGCGGACTCAACTTTGAACCTGCGATCATTGAGATGGCCATCGCTTCTGAAACTGAGGCTCCCAAAATTGCTTTGCATGATGAAGCGGTTCAGCAACTGATTGAGGTGGAAGAAGAGGGTGAATTAGAGCCCGACCCTCACATCTGGCACGACGTTGAAAATGGCTTAGCAATGGTCGCCTTAATTCGGGATAACCTCGTCGCCGTTGATCCAGACAATGCTGATGTGTACACCGAAAATGCTGATCAGCTGACGACGGAGTTACAAGCACTGGATACTTGGATTCCAGAACAAATTGCAACCATTCCAGAAGAACAGCGTCGCTTAATTACCACGCATGATGCGATGTCGTATTATGCTAAAGCCTATGGGTTAACGGTTGAGGGCACGTTACTAGGGGTCTCGGAGGCTGCTGCTGCCGCGGCCTTCACCACACCAATTCCCGCCACATCTACCGTCCAACCACCAACATCGCCGCACTCCGTCGCGTCCTATCTGCACCATCTCACATCATCGTCGCCCGTCGTCGCACAGGTGTCCGAGCGCGCGTCCATACCGTCCGTCGCGTTGCACACCGCCGTGTCACATCATCCCACTCATCTGCTGTCCTGCGTGTCCACATCATCGGTGACGACGCAATGTCCAAGGTCCATGCTCCCCGCGCATCCATGTTCCGAGCCTTTGCTGCTCGCCGCCCTGTCAGACCTCACAATGCCGTCCAATATGCAAA
>JBCCFQ010000911.1:0-1872 GCA_039029655.1 Pseudomonadota bacterium
CCGCGACATCAATTTCACCATGGACCTAGTCCTCAAAGATATCAGCTTGTTTCAGCAGGTAGCGGATGCAGGACAAGTACCCCTAGATGTTTCCCCTATGTTGATACAGATTTTCAAAGATGGCATCGACCGTTATGGACCCAGAGAATGGTCGCCTAACATTATTCGCCGTTTGGAAGATGCAGCAAAAGTTGAAGTTTTGGCTTCGGGGTTTCCACCAGAGATGGTGGACGACGAGCCCGAAGAACCAGGTTACGAAATAAACCCATTTAACCGTTGCACTTAAGTCAGCATAAAGTCGTTTGTCAGCATGGCAACGTCGCAGCGAAACAAGGTGCTCCTGGCAAGAAAACACAGCATTGCGCGAGCAAATGGACTCTGTGATTATGGGTTAGCGCCAACCAAAACGGCGCTCACAAACATTGTAGGTGTTAAGCAAACGCGGGGGAGGTTGTCATCGTTGATCAAGCCAAAATCGTCATCATAGGTGGCGGCATTATGGGGGCGGGGCTCCTGTATCACTTAGCCGAAGAAGGTTGTACAGACGTGCTGTTGCTGGAAAAGGGTGAACTGACTTCGGGGTCTACCTGGCACGCCGCAGGTCAGTGCCCCAGTCTAGTGGGCAATTACAATCTCGCTAAGATCCATGCTTACGGCAACGACCTCTACCCGAAACTCGAATCTATTACGGGCCAGTATGTCAGTTGGCACGGCTCGGGTGGAATTCGATTGGCTAGAACGCAGGCGGACTTAGACTGGTTTGAATATCTGAAGGGCATCGCCACCAGCGTTGGTTTTCGTATGGAAATCATTGATCCCAAGAAGATAAAGCAAATCAATCCATTTATGACTGTGGATGGCGTGCTCGCGGGTGCATGGACAACAGATGATGGCCACGCTGATCCCGCAGGATTGTGCAATGCCATGGCCAAAGGCGCCATAAACATGGGCGCCAAAATACGACGTCATACCTTGGTGACGGGTCTTCGCAGAATCCCTTCGGGAGAATGGGAAGTACAGACAGACAAAGGGCCGGTTATCGCCGAAACCGTTGTGAATGCCGCAGGTTGTTTTGCACGACGTGTTGCCCAATGGGTAGGCGCGGATCTACCCATTTGTAACATCGAACATCATTATCTTGTTACCGGACCAGTCCCAGAGTTCCTTGAGCGAGACGATGAAATTCCTGTCATACGGGACCCTTACGCGTCCTGCTACATCCGACAAGAACAAAAGTCGGGACTCATAGGTATTTACGAATCAGAAAACATCACCGAATGTTGGCGGCCCAAGGGTTATCCGCCTTGGGACTCGGACAGCGAACTGTTTGAAGAGGATTTAGATCGTTTAATGCCTTGGTTAGGAAGAGCGTTGGAACGAATGCCTATCCTAGAGAATGCCGGAATAAAACGAATCGTCAACGGAGCTATCCCCCACCCGGCTGACGGACCCCCGATGCTGGGCCCGGTGGCCGGCGTGCCAAACTATTGGATGTGTTGCGGATCCTCTTTTGGTATTGCCCAAGGCGCCGGCTGTGGCAAGTATTTAGCCCAGTGGATGTTGTACGGTGATTCCGAAATCAACATGACTGGCTTTGATCCCCGTCGTTTTGGAACCTACGCTGACGATGGCTACATGGAAGCAAAGGGTAAACAGGACTATGGTCTGACCTATGCGACCCCATTACCTGGCGAAGAATTTCCCGCTGCCCGAGAAAACCGCTTGAGTCCGCTTTACCCAAAACTCAAGCAACAAGGTGGCGTATTTACTGAAACATTCGGTTGGGAACGACCCAAATGTTTATCATTTTGAAAAGCTCTGGAGGTGAGAATCTTGGATGTGGTGGGGACGGCTTTTTTAGTAAATACTCAA
>JBCCFQ010000912.1:0-1869 GCA_039029655.1 Pseudomonadota bacterium
AAAGGGACCATACGGGCCGCGTCGTATGGCAGTAAAAAATGCCGGTCATGGGAATCTGTTTCAGGACAACCAGGGACGATGGTGGTGCACGGCTTTTGATCACAAATACGTAGACAGCAATCACCAATGGACACCGTGGGTTGTCCCGATCAACATCGTCGAATCGGCAGATGATTTACGCATCGAGGTCCTTGACGATAGATTTCGCCCCACGTTTGAAGACCAGCAGTTGGTGGCAACGCTCAACCAGACTGGCGTGCCCAAAGGTCGCAAAGGAAAAAAACCATGGGACAGATGATTTTCAGGTGTATGTCGGGTAGATTTCTGCGGCTGGCGACCGCTCTTGTTATGGCATGGTGTGCCCTTGCGTTGCCAGCACATACCACCGCTGCGCGGCCGAACGTCATTTTGATCATAACGGACGATCAGAACGACTATCTTGAAAAAGCTAGCGGAGTCGATGTGCAAACGCCAAGCATTGATGAACTGCGTAATACGTCCATCACTTTCTCTCACGCATACTGCGCTTCACCCGTTTGCGGTCCATCCCGGGCCGCGCTGTTTTCTGGATTGTACCCGCATCACACGGGCGCCTATCTCAATGGTTGCGACCCTTGGCGAAAGTCGAGACCATTGAAGGAGGCTGAAACGCTTCCCGAATTATTCCAGCGTAGTGGTTATCAAACGTGGGGAATGGGAAAACTCTACCACGCCAAACTTCCAAACGAACGCATAAACCGACAATGGGGAAATAAGGCAAGGGCCAATGGCGGCTTTGCTCCGTTTCCCGACAAAGAGCACCAATTCGCTGGAAAGTTTTTCTCCGTGCAGGAATGGGATGGTGCGGATACGGAATTTCCAGATGTGAAGAGCGCCAACGACGCCATCTCATTTCTTGACAACTACGACTCGGAGGAACCATTTTTTATGGTGTACGGACTGTGGCGCCCGCATACACCGTGGACAGCACCAAGACGGTTCTTTGACGGTTACGACCCGCAAGACATCGTTCTTCCTCCTTCCGGCTATTCGAAGGACGACTTGCAGGATATTCCCAATCATGGACTTCACTTGGCTTCGATCTATGGTCAGCGCTGGAAGAGATTCGGCGATTCAAACCGGGACGCATGGCGACGTATCATGCACGGTTATCTTGCCTGCACAACGTTTGCGGATTGGAATGTGGGTCGAGTCCTTAATGCGCTCGACAGAAGTCAACGTGCTGACGAAACAATAGTGATTGTTACCTCGGACAATGGCTTTCACGTCGGAGAGAAGCATCATTTCGGCAAATCAACTCTGTGGGAAAAATCTGCCAACGTGCCTTTGTTGATTCGCTTACCTGGCAAGAAGAAAGGCGGTGCGATTTGCAGCGCGCCCGTGGGATTGATCGATCTTTATCCCACCCTTCGAGTGCGGTGTGGATTGGAAGAGCCAAAGCAAAAACTCGATGGTCGCGATCTTTCTCCTCTCTTGACTGATCCTACCGCCGCGTGGCCGCACTCTGCCATCACGACTTACGGTGAAGGCCGCTTTTCACTGAGATCAGGACCGTGGCGTTACATCCGATACAAGGATGGTTCAGAGGAGCTATACGATCATATGGCGGATCCTCATGAATTTAAAAATCTTGCGTCGGAATCTGGGTACGAGGAGTTGAAAGACAGATTTCGTCAACAAATTCCAAAATCCTGGGAACCGTCACTTGGGGGCCGCAAAGGGTGATGAAATCGCCACGCATTATCCGCCCACGGTGGAACTTCTTATCTGCGCAGACTGACCGGGCAATGTGTTATCGATGCTGGCGAGGGAGGCTATCCGTTCAAATGAAGAACGCAAAGGTTGACATGTTGACAGTTTCGTTGTGCT
>JBCCFQ010000913.1:0-1867 GCA_039029655.1 Pseudomonadota bacterium
ATTCCAGCTTAGGTTGACGCGTTCCCAGCGCCATTTTGGCAGGCCGGGGCCGGTTTGTACTTGGGCATTAGGATCGATTTGGACCAGGCGTTTTTTCTTGGCTTGATAGCTCGGCTGTTGCTGTGGACTGGACGAGCCGGGTTTACGCAGGCGAGAGGACACAGAGCGCTCCTGCTCCATCATGATGTTTTTGTCTGCTTCCATCGGCATGATGTTGTCCAGTACTTCTTCTGCCATGAAACCATCTTGCGCATTCGTGACACCGTAATCGCTGTAGCTGTTATAGCTGTTCATCAAATTCGGCGCACCTCGGGCCAATTGCGGATACAGACTTTGTCGTACTTGGTCCACCATAAAAGGTAAGACAAGCACCAGTAACGCCAATAAACTGCCATTTCGGTACCAGCGTAATAGCCGGGTAAACCAATGGGCTTCTGGCAGGACGCGCAACAACGCGATTACTGCGAGTAAATTAGGCCAAATCCAGACCGGCGCATTCACTTCGTGATACATCAGGATCAGAGTCGCCAGCGCAAGTACCCCCCACGCCCAATGCCATAGCCGGGCAAAGACGACCGCGGTAATCAAGACCAGAAACAGGTCTAGCAGATTCCAGCGCTGTAGCCAGGTGTTGGGCACATTGTCGACGCCACTGACAGTGAATAAATGCCAGCCCGGCGGTAAGTTCAAAGTAATGCCGGCTGATTGGAAATTATGCGCCCAGCCGGTGGCAGGCAAGACCCGGAGTGCTTCATTGATACGGCTATCTGCCTGTAAATTAATTTGGCCTTGGCGAACTTCGACGCCGCCGCGTGATTTGTCTAAGGTGGTGATGAATTGATTTTGGTTATTAATGCCAACACGTCCGAGAATGCCTGGCGCCTGCATTTCCAAACGCCAGCCGCTGGTCATTTGACCGTTGATTTGGTCGTGCACAGTGTAGCCTTTGCCATCAAAATCCAGCCACATCTCGCGTTTCAGGTTGAGTTGAGCTGGCGCAGGGGTTGGATCGCCGCGCCGTTGTTGCACCAGAGTCATCTGGGTGTCGGCCAGCATTTGATAGGCAGGCAGTTGTCGCCAGGCGCCTGGCAAGCCGGTTTGCTGTGGGTCAATCGCATCAATGCCAGTGATTTCTACTTGGCGTAAATGTGGTTGGGCCTCGAACACCCAAACTTCTCCAGCAGGCCAGTTGTCTTGTGCTGCCGGCAGATCCAGTGATTCCAAGGCAGTAGCGTATCGCGCCTCTAGCGTAATGACCCACTGACCAGGACGCACTTGTAAACGTAAGCGACCATCTTGTTCTAATCTGGCGGGCAGGGGGCTGTCGAGTGCTGTGGGAATCCATCCGGTTGCTTCATCCAGTGTCAGCACGGGGCCTAGCAACACCTCTCGATAACGGCCGGCGACATCTAATTCAACTCGGGTCATGAGGCGCGCAGGTGAGTCATCGGTTAGCTTGCGGTAGGTTCTGATTTCTAGACGTTCTGATTCTCCAGCCGTCGCGCTGTCTTGTTCGCCACGGCGGCGTAACCATAGCCGTTGTTGGGTGTCGAATTCAGGAAAGACGATAGCCTCACCATCTAAGGTCAGATCAATCAGTCCAGTGTTGTACGAGAGGTTGAGAAAGGGCGGGCGCGCTTCCCAGTCGAAACGGCCTTGGATTCTATATTCGCCGGCTTCCAGCTGAAGGACGGGCCGGTTGTTTTGATTAAGGACAGTGGCGGTTTCGCCATTCACCGTCACCTGCTGTGGCCAGTGTTGGTCATTACCGGGAAGCGTGATATGGCTTTTGCCATACAGCCGCCAGCGTTGGGTAAATTGCGCCCCTTGCTTGTCGGCTTGCAGCTTGAGTTCGCGTGGCCAGGCA
>JBCCFQ010000914.1:0-1863 GCA_039029655.1 Pseudomonadota bacterium
ATTAAACCATGCATAGACTGGTTGTGATCGATTTCAGACGCCCGGTACTGCTTACTCCAACGGCCAATTTGGCGAGCAAAGTAATTCCCCTCTTTGCCGAAATCCGACAACCCTACATCCCGAAATGGAACACTGTGCAGCTTTGCCAACACCCGTGTGAGTTCCTGGTAATACTCGGGCCGCGATTCTTGTGACACCTCAGGTAACTCAGCGGACCATAGAATGCGACCCTCCATATAGTCCATAACATAAAACTCGGTACCAATGACATTCCGATCCAGACACAGACAATACATAGTGGGTACTGGAATATCCGCGTGACCCAGCGCGGACATGACTCGGTGCTCCCGGTCAACTGCATGAGCTGAAGGCAACAATTTACCAGGTGGTTTTTTTCTTAGCACGAAGCGCCTTGATGCGGACTCAACTAGAAAAGTTGGGTTTGATTGTCCACCTTTGAAAACGGACAGGTTGTCTAAAGAGCCAAATCCAGACACCTCTTGACGCAAATACGCTTCCAGATTTGATAGATCAAAGGGCGGGTTCTCCATAACGCTGTTTACACCGACGGCATCCATGCCTACACGTCACCAAATTTACGGCCGCTCTTAGCCAGATCAACTAGGAGGTTTGATGGGGTCCAATAACCATGCTCATTACCAAATCGCTCACCGTATTCGACGATTTGCGCATGTACCTTGTCTAACCCGATTTGATCCGCGTAAAACATTGGCCCCCCGCGATAGGGCGGAAAACCGTAGCCATTGACCCACACCACATCGATATCACTCGCTCGTTGAGCAATGCCTTCTTCGAGAATCATCGCACCCTCATTGATCATAGGCAGCAAACACCGATTCACTATCTCTTCATCGGTAATATCACGCCGTTCGATGTTGAGTCGTGCGGCTTCTTGTTCCGCCAGTGCTTCGACTTGTGAATCCGGAATCGGCGCCCGAGATCCTTTTTCATAACGATAAAAGCCAGCACCGGTTTTTTGCCCAAAACGATTCAGCTCTGTGAGTTTGTCGCCTATGACGCCGTAACGCGGATCATCGGGCAACATACCCTGTTGACGACATTCTGCGCGTACTTTAGCCCCAACATCGTTGCCCGCCAGGTCGCTCATGGTTAACGGCCCCATGGGGAAACCAAAGTCAAAGATTGCTTTGTCGATTTGGCCTACGCTGGCTCCCTCAAGGTGCAAGAAACCTGCCTCTCGCCCGTAACCTTCCAACATGCGGTTACCGATAAAGCCGTAACAAACGCCACTGACAACTGCGACTTTTCCAATGGTTTTGCCCAATTTCATACAGGTTGCAAGAACCTGATCGGAAGTTTGCTTACCTCGAACCACTTCCAATAAGCGCATAATGTTTGCGGGACTAAAAAAGTGTAGACCCAATACGTCTTCCGGCCGACCCGTGGCGGATGCGATCTCATCCACGTCCAGTGTAGAGGTGTTCGTTGCCAAGATAGCGCCTGGCTTAGCTACGCCATCCAATTTTTCGAAAATTTCCTTCTTCAAAGCCATGTTCTCAAAGACGGCTTCTATGATCAGGTCACAGTCCGACAGGTCTTCATACCCTAAGGTAGGCTGGAATAAAGCCATGACGGACTCTAGTTTCTCCGGAGTCATCTTGCCCTTCTTGACGGAACGTTCGTAGTTTGATCGAACCACTGCCATGCCACGCTGGATGGCCTCATCACTGACATCAACAATTCGTACGGGAATCTTTCGATTAGCGAAGTTCATGGCAATTCCGCCACCCATTGTGCCGGAACCAATCACCGCCACTTTCTTGATGTCCCGCAGCTGGTCCACCGGCCCAATGTTGTCGATTCGTGCCGTTTGTCGATCCG
>JBCCFQ010000915.1:0-1859 GCA_039029655.1 Pseudomonadota bacterium
CTTCTGGGGTGAAGTTGCAGACAACTATAATCGGATTTTCAGGATGGGCTGGATCGATGCGGGCAAAGATCAAAACAGAGTGCAAAGCATCTCGAATATCGATCCAATAGAAGCTTTCAGGGGCGTCATCCGCCTTGTAAAGCTGGGGAGAATTGCGATATGCGCTATTTAAGTCTTTGATGAGAAGTTGCAATTTTGCATGTGATTCATCTTCTTCGGCCAGATGCCAATCCAAGCTACGATCTTCGCTCCATTCGCGCCACTGCCCAAACTCGCTACCCATAAAGTTTAGCTTGCGGCCGGGATGCCCATACTGGTAAGCAAACAGGAGTCGCAAATTTGCAAACTTTTGCCACACGTCACCCGGCATCTTGTCCAGCATGCTCTTTTTCAGATGCACAACCTCATCGTGTGAAAAGGCAAGCACAAACTTTTCGCTAAACGCATACAGTAGCGAAAAAGTGAGCATCCCTTGATGGAACGAGCGATAGATTGGGTCTGCTTGAAAATATCGCAGGGTGTCATTCATCCAGCCCATATTCCACTTTAGGTCAAAGCCTAAACCGCCGTTGTCTGAGGTGTCTCGTGTAACACCGCCCCAAGCGGTTGATTCTTCAGCAACGGTGATGACGCCGGGGTAGTTGTGATGAACTGCATCGTTCATGTTGCGCAAAAACTCAATCGCTTCAATATTTTCTCGGCCGCCGTACCGGTTAGGCACCCACTGCCCATCTTTACGTGAGAAGTCTAGGTAGAGCATCGACGCCACTGCGTCGACACGCAACCCATCGATGTGGTATTTGTCGATCCAGAACAGTGCGTTGTCGATCAGAAATTGTTGGACTTCGGTTCGGCCGTAGTTGAAGATGCGCGTCCCCCAATCTGGATGTTCCCCCTGTCTGGGATCTGCGTGTTCGTAAAGGCTGGTTCCATCAAAAAAGCCTAGCCCGTGCTCGTCTCGGGGAAAGTGAGCGGGTACCCAGTCTAAAATCACCCCGATGTTGTGCTGATGGCACGCATCGACAAATGCCATCAGCTCTTGTGGTGTTCCGTATCGGCTGGTGGGGGCAAAATAGCCGGTGACTTGATAACCCCATGAGCCATCAAACGGATATTCACTGACCGGCATGAGTTCGATGTGGGTGTATCCCATCTCTGCCAAATATGGAACCAGATCACGAGTCAACTCCGCGTAGCTCAGCCAATCCCGGCCGCCTTCACCCTTTCTGCGCCAAGAGCCAAGGTGAGCTTCATAGACTGACATCGGTTTATCAAGTGCTTGGTGAACGGCCCGGTTTTCGACCCAATTCTGATCTTTCCACTCGTAGTTGTCGATGTTCCAGACGATCGCGCTACTTTTTGGGCGTAGCTCGCGGAAGAATCCGACAGGATCGGTTTTGGTGACCATGTAACCGTTGTAGTGGGTCTTGATCTCGTATTTGTACAGGGCTCCTTCTCGAACGGCCGGCATGAACAGCTCCCAAAGACCGGAATCCGCATGTTTCCGCATGATGTTGACTCGGCCGTCCCAATTGTTGAAATCACCGATCAAACTGACCCGTTCTGCATTGGGCGCCCACACCACGAAATTTGTTCCGTCTACCCCGTCCACCGTCATCTGATGGGCTCCATTCACCTCGTACCAGCGTCGGTCAGTTCCATTTGCGACAAGTGGTGAGCTAAAGCGATAAACATCATCGGCCATCCATGAGGTGCCATGATAATCGTGTAGCTTAAAGGTGTACTCAGGGATTTTTTTAGCCGTGCTCCTTTTTTTACATTCAAACAGGCCTGCCTCATCAATCAGCTTCATTTTTTGTGGTTTGCCTTTAGCAAACACCACCTCAGCCTCGGCCGCA
>JBCCFQ010000916.1:0-1858 GCA_039029655.1 Pseudomonadota bacterium
CTCAAACTAGCGGTCTAGCTGTGCCGTCGGTTTGCAATGCATGATTCGTGCGTTTTCCTGCGGTTTTTCCAATAGAATAAGTAATTGATGTTGAGGGCATCTGGCGAGTATTCACACAAGTGCATTAAGGAGCTCAGTATGGAAAATATCGTACAACGGGTGTTTGCCTGGTCAGGGCCTCTGTTCATTCTGATCATGCTCTTCTGCCTGATCGTTATGGACTTCATTCCACCGATCTCACCGGCACTCGACGCCGCAGCTGTCGCTGCCTTCTACAACGAGAATCGTTTAGGGATACGCTTCGGCAGCACGATCATGATGCAGGGATGTGTGTTGATGATGCTCTGTGTCACGGCCATCTCGCTTCAGTTGCGTCGGATTGAAGGTAAGGTCGCGATATTTTCAACGATCCAACTGGTTTCTGGTGTTTTCGCGAACGCTCTGTTTGTTTTCAGTGCCGCTGCTTGGACGCTCGCAGCATTCAGACCTGAACGTGATGTCGCAGACATTCAAGCCTGGAACGACATCGGCTGGTTTTTATTATTGATGCCAGCCACTATTCTCAGTCTGCAAGGAATCGCAATTGGTTTGGCGATCTTATTAAAGAGGGATCAGCAACTTTACCCACGTTGGGTTGGCTACTTTAATTTGTGGTTTGCCATTTTATTCTTGCCGGGCGCACTTGTGACCTTTTTCAAAACGGGACCCTTTGCTTGGGATGGTATCCTCGTGTTCTGGCTGGCGCTTGGTCTTTTTGCAAGTTGGGCGTTCGTCATGGCGTGGTCTACTGATCGAGCGATTCGCACACCGGACGCCGGCACTTAAAAGAGATTCGTGTCTTCATCAAGCGTAAAAAAACTGCCCGGAGAGGTAGGACTTTGGACGTTCATCCTCGGCGATTTGCTGGTTTTTTCACTGTTTTTCATCACTTACGTGATCTATCGCGGTGAGGCACTCGCAGATTATCGCACTGCTCAAGAAACACTCAGCTTACCGATCGGGACTGCAAATACTCTCTTGCTGTTAACGAGTTCTTGTTCGCTCGCGATAGCAATCAAAGCACTCCGACTGGGAATGGGTCGCAACGCAAAATGGCTGGTTTTGTGCACGCTAACCCTCGGAGGGCTTTTCGTCGCTGGTAAAGCCACCGAGTATGTTCAACTTGTAGGTGGCGACGTCTCTGAGTCAGCAGCGGACTTTCGTATGTTCTATTTTGTTTTTACCGGAATACACCTGACTCATATTCTGGTTGGCTTATTGGTTTTGAGTATCTTCGCTCTCATCTTAAAACCGACCGACAATAGCGATGGCATGATCAGCGCAGCAGAATGCGGTGCGATCTATTGGCATATGGTGGATCTTCTCTGGATCGTTTTGTTCACTTTGTTTTATCTCCTGCCATAAGTAGCGCTGTATGCTCGACATTAAAATCATCGTTGCCTGGCTCATCCTCTGCCTTACGACGTTGGCTGCCGCAGTTCTTAGCGGGACCGGCGATCCACAATATGTTGGTATCAGCGTGCTTAGCATAGCGTTCTTCAAGGTCTGTTTGGTGATGTACTATTTTATGGAGCTGAACGTATCACCGAGAGTTTGGTTGTGGTTGTTTTTCGGATGGGCGATGTTGACCGCACTCGGGGTCATGATCCGCGCATGGATCGCAGCCGCCGCCGTGGCGCTCACGGCGGGGACGGCTGCTCACTCGCAAATTCTGGCTGAATACCACCCGGCGCCGCTGGCTGATCAGATCATTCTGACCAACGCGGCTGAGTGTGGGACGGGGCCGATGGAGCTTGGGGTCTACCTCGCCGGCTCGGCGGGGGAGTTGACCGTTATGTCCGAGGCTTCGGCCTCGACC
>JBCCFQ010000917.1:0-1858 GCA_039029655.1 Pseudomonadota bacterium
AGTCGATCAATCCAACGTCGATTTGGATCGTGATGATAGTACATTGCAAAATAGAGCCTTTGACCCACCTGATCCAAGGTGAAGCCCTTTCTGTTACAAGAGCCCACGTGATGCACCGAGTCATCAGCTCCGAGATGCATCAGGGCTAAATGATCGACCGGAAACAACCCCATCACCGCGCGTAGAAGCAGATCAGGAAACTGATTGGCACCTAGGCCTTGGATGGCATTGGCAAGATGATTTGGGTTCATTTTTTTTGCGTCGCACCAGTGATCAGATTGTACCATTCTGTTGGGACAGACAAATTCGGTCCAAACGGTACAATAAGTCTACAGTTCAAACATGCGATCCCAAGGCCCAGCAATCACTTAAGAGGTATGACCCATGGCGAAACCATTTGCGTCCTCCGCCGATCTAGACGAAAAAGTTGAAACACTAGAAGTTCTCGCCGATGGCGTGTACGCGTTGACAGCGGAGGGTGACCCCAATGTCGGTGCCATTGAGGGTGAGGACTTTGTGGTGGCTTTTGAGGCCCGGGCAACGCCTAAGGCTGCTCAAGATTGGCTGGCTAAGTTGCGGGAACACACGGATAAACCCATCAAGTATTTGGTGTTATCTCACTATCATGCAGTTCGCGTCCTTGGGGCATCGGCTTTTGATGCACAAGAGATCATCGCCCATGAAATGACCGAGAAACTCATTAATGAACGTGGCAAAGAGGACTGGGACAGTGAATATGGTCGCATGCCTCGGCTGTTCCGCGAACCGGAGTCCATTCCCGGACTGACCCATCCAACCAAGACCTTTTCCGATAGCCTGACTCTGGATCTTGGGGGTGGTCGAGACTTAGTTCTGGAATATTGTGGCAGAGGACACACGGCGGGGGACATTGTGGCCTGGTTGCCGAAGGAAAAAATACTTTTCGCCGGAGATCTTGTTGAGGCTGAAGCAGCACTATATACGGGGGACGCGTTTCACATGGACTGGTCATCGGCCACCCTGGATCGGGTCAAGTCTTATGAAGCGGAGGCTGTCATTGGCGGGCGTGGCAAAGTGCCCCGTGGTCAGGCAGCGGTGAATGCCGCAATTGAGCAAACCCGCGAGTTTCTACAAGGGATGATTCAACAAGTAGGTTCGGTACATGAATCTGGTGGTGATCTAAAGCAAGCCTTTCTTGCCACTCATGAGCTTTTGGCACCTAAGTTTGGCGCATGGCCTATCTTTGAACATTGCTTGCCCTTTAACGTGCAACGTTTGTGGGACGAAATGGATGGCATCGATTGGCCTAGAATTTGGACAGCAGAACGAGACCGTGAAGTTTGGGCTCAGCTTCAAGACTAAATCGTTAGCATCATGAATTTTGACGGCATACCGATCTGGCGAGAGTACGAGTATTCGACGCCTGCCGAGCTTAATCAGGGCGTCGGCCGGGTAGAGACCTTGATTGTTGGAGGAGGACCTATTGGGTTGGCTTTGGCGTTAGATCTTGCTCGCAAGAATCACCAGGTAACTCTACTAAACGCCTTGCCGTTCGTGACACGCGGATCCAAAGCCATCTGTTTTTCAAAACGAACCCTGGATATCTGGGACCGATTGGGTGTTGCCGAGCGTTTAGTGGAAAAAGGGGTGATTTGGGAGAAGGGTAAGGTTTTTTGGCGGGATGAAGAGACGCCAATTTATGAGTTTGACCTCTTGCCTGTAAAGGATCAAAAAAACCCAGCGTTTATCAATCTTCAGCAATATTATGTCGAAGAATATTTGGTGGAGCGTGCGCGAGAATTTTCCGACCTAATTGAATTGCGCTTCAAGAACAAAGTTGTAGGGATTGATCAACATGCCAAAGGCGCGCAGTTGCAGG
>JBCCFQ010000918.1:0-1854 GCA_039029655.1 Pseudomonadota bacterium
AAGAGACAAGTTTATCTTTTGTTTGCGACGAGAATTTTGGATCGGGAACCTTCACCGATAAGACCGCAGTCATGCCCTCTCGAGCGTCATCACCCGTGGTACTAACCTTATCCTTCTGCGCATTGCCTTCGATGTAGTGGTTCAATGTACGAGTCAGTGCACTTCTGAAACCCGCCAAATGGGTGCCGCCATCTTTTTGCGGAATGGTGTTTGTAAAACAAAACATACTTTCCTGGTAGGAATCATTCCACTGCAAGGCAATTTCTACTTCAATGCCATCCCGTTCGGTTCTGAAGTAAACCACATCATCGTGAATGGGTGTTTTGTTGCGATTTAAATGTTCAACAAAAGCTTTGATGCCACCTTGATATTCGAAGACATCCTGCTTTTCGCTGCGCTCATCAATGAGTTCAATCCGGATGCCAGAATTCAAAAACGAAAGTTCTCGTAAACGTTTTGCAAGAATGTCGTAATGAAACTCTGGTGACGAAAAAATATCTGCGCTGGGTTTGAAGCGAATCTGCGTTCCAGTTTTTTCCGTATCACCCACGACAGCCAAAGGACCCTGAGGTTCGCCCAGTACATAGTCCTGGCGATGTATTTGCCCGTTGCGATAAACAGTGAGTTCCAGGGATTCGGACAAAGCGTTAACCACCGAAACACCTACACCATGAAGGCCACCGGACACTTTGTAGGAATTATCATCAAACTTCCCACCAGCGTGGAGCACCGTCATGATGACCTCCGCTGCGGATCGCTCTTCCTCTTCGTGAATATCCACCGGGATACCACGACCATCGTCAGACACCGTGACTGACTCGTCGGCGTGCAGAGTGACGGTAATGACCCGGCAAAAGCCGGCCAGGGCCTCATCAATTGAGTTATCCACAACCTCGAATACCATGTGGTGTAAACCAGTACCGTCGTCAGTGTCACCGATGTACATTCCAGGCCTTTTGCGCACCGCGTCAAGACCTTTTAACACTTTGATATTACTGGAATTATAGCTCATTAAGATCGCCTGCGAAAAAACCGATCTATTATATCACGGATTGCAAAATGGCCGAACCGCCAAAGGAGGGAATCTGTAGAAAAACTCTCGCGTAGACAACGGGTTGTTTGCGGTCGCTTCACTCTAGATTGGGTTTTCTTACGGCGACCTAGGGTCTGCTCACCTTGCCCTTGAGAGAATCTACATCAGAATTCTTAAGCTGTTGTTTTTAAAAGAAAATATTTCTCCACCAGAGACTTAAGCTCGGGTCCCTAGGGGAGACTTTCGGCAAGGTTTTGGGTTTTCGGCGGCACGGAAGGAAGCTAACTCTTAAGCCACTGGGTAAATATTCTAGTGATAGCCAGGATTAAGGGCCAGACTGACTTTCTCGAAAAGACCCATGTTTCACGTGGAACAATTGTTGGGGTTGCCAAGATTGCGGTAGATCTTCTCGTCTCAAAGCGGTAACAAATAACTGTGTGTCTAATTTGGCGACTAGGCTCAGAAATCGGCTTAGGCTTTGATTGTCTAGCTCTGCCGCGGGATCGTCCAGCAAAAGAATCGTATTTTGAGGTTTCATGGCCTCCAAGTGCTGAAGCTGAGCCAAAATGAGACTGGAGGCAGCCAATTTCTGCTGGCCTCTCGAGATTCGCCCTTGGGCAGGCATCCCCTCTGCCAACAGCACCAGCTCGGCCCTTTGAGGACCCACTGTGGTGGTTTTCCGCTGGGTATCTCTGGCCCAGGCCTCGGATAATGCCTGGGAGAAGGGTTTGTCACTACCCCAACCAGGCCGGTATTGTAGGCTTAGCCTGACTTGGAACTGGCGCATTTCAGGTTTTTGACTACTCTGCGCCTGGAGCTGG
>JBCCFQ010000919.1:0-1846 GCA_039029655.1 Pseudomonadota bacterium
CCGTGCATCTCAAGAACGCGTTGGATGCGGCGGCGATCAAGGTGAGGAAGTCACGTGCCTTTCAAAATTGAGCGTGGAGTTCTGTAGTGTGGCGAACCACGACTGTGTAACGAGGGTTTTTTGAGTTCTTGGCCCTTACCGAGCTATGGGAATTCACACCGCCGGAAAGCCCACCAAGCGAAACTTGGTGGGGTCGTGGCAATTCTAGACTGCCGCGAAAGCTACTGACTCGGCTGACAACGGAAACCATGGCGCTCGGCCACGTCTATCACGTGTTGCCAGAATTCGCTATTCCAATAAAGTTCGGCGATTTCTGAGGCCATAGTGTCCAACTCGTCTTGGGAGAGTTTGCGCGTGTCGTAGCCATCCGCTTCAAGGTTGTCGGTCGATAGTCGAACGATTTCGGCAGTTTTGGGCGGTCTCGTTGGCCATGGGCACTCTGGCGAGTGTTCGGGAATGTGAGTGAGGTTGGTCATGTTGAGTTTGGGTTACGTGATATGACAACATCCGAGCGCCCGCGCCCAGAGGGCGGGCATCAAGCAGAAATCCCAGCAGGGGTTCAAATGCTTTACGGCAGACCGGGCACGGGCAAGCTGGTGGCGACATATTGAAGTCAAACAATGCATGGCGAACTCATCAACCGGCTCTTACCGAAGAATGATCGAGAAGCACTAGCAATCTGATAGATATCTGCTCCCTCAAGCAGCCGGAAACAGATATAGCTATGTTGGAGCGAATATAGCATCCGCAGATTGCCCTCTCGATCAAACTTCAACTGAAGCTGATCGAGTATCTGGTTGAACTTCTTCTTGTGATCCGCCGGAAAGAGACGGCTGGTCGGCTCCGGCTGGTTATGCTTCATCATCCTCTCAAAATGCCAAACGCACCGGTGGTGCTTTTACAATATCCAACCCCGCTCTTGCCGCGTACTTCAATTTCGAGAGTTGTCTCGCTGGTGGCATCATCGTCGACAATCTCGACATCCCGGTACTGTAGGCCGTTGGCCTCGTCGGGACGAAGACCGGTATGGCAATAAAAAACACTTTGTCATGCAATTGCTCCGCCGAATGCTGCCAAGCTTTCGCTTTGGCGTCTCTGGCGCTCTGTCGCGTTGCCTCATAGAACCGTTTATACCCATCGTGAGAAAACCACGCCCGGTGAGTGATTTTGGTGTTCCCACGATAGGGAGCCGAAATATCTGGCACTGTATCGATCTACCCATGCCGATGGGCGGTTTTCGGAACATGGCGCAGGGTGATTACCTCATGATGCATCGTACTGCGCGATGGAGGTTTGCCGCTGGCGTTCTTGCTCATCCGATGGATGCGATATTCTTGCACCAAACCGGTTGTGATCTCCGAGATGCCCTTGCTGCCGAAAAACGGATTGAGGTGGTTACGAAGCCGCGCGTAATGGTCGCTGACCTATTGCTAGCTGCGCTGGCCGTCCGTCATCACGTTATGCTCGCGTTCAAACTGCTCTGCGGCTTGCTTGAAAGTTGGCTCGTTCTTGATTTCGCCACGTGCGCCTTAGCCCCGCAGTTCAAGGTACCAATCTTCGGCAAAATCCTTCGCCTTCGCCAAGCTTCGCTCTTTGGTGCTCACGCGGCTGCTTTTCCCCGCAAAAATAGTTCAAACACTACCAAGTCGGGCTCTCGGGACGCCGATAAACGTGGACTTTTCCGCCTAGAATCGAATGTTTTTCGGTCATGACACCATGTCCGCTGGTCTGTGTCAGTTTGTGTAAGAGTTGTGTAACAGTACCAGCGAGCAGCCATCAGCTCAAGTTGCCACGTATCTTATTGATTTTAAATGATTTATGGTGCCCCCACACGGACTCGAACCGC
>JBCCFQ010000920.1:0-1845 GCA_039029655.1 Pseudomonadota bacterium
ACCGGATCAGGCGTTTCCAAATCCAACATACTCGTTTGGGCAACCGCGATTTCTTGTGCCCCATCTTTCAAGATGACGTTGTTCTCATCGTGCTGCAAGGTTAGTTTTTTACCCAAAGGCGGTGGAAATTTCAGTGTGACTTCTGCAACGCCACTCAAAACACCTCCGACAACACCTGCCACATAACCGCCGTTGCCAGACTTTGGTGGTCCTCGGAATCTAGGATCAATTACAATGTCGACTTGCTGCACTAGTGGCCTCTTTTGAGTAAAAAGTAACTGATGGCTGAAAACGCGATGGAACTCAACTTTAAACAAAAAGGTGACGGACAGCCGATTATCTTGATGCACGGCATGTTTGGTTCGTTGTCGAATTTGGGCGTCGTCAGCCGACATTTCGCTAATGAATACCATACTATCTCAGTGGACCTGAGGAATCACGGCGACTCACCTCATACACCGAACATGAGTTATCCGGAGATGGCGAATGACGTGCTCGCGCTGATGGACAAGATAGGTATAAAGCAAGCACATCTATTGGGCCACTCCATGGGTGGTAAAGTCGCGATGCAACTGGCCCTCACCCATCCTTCGCGCGCCGACAAGGTAGTGGTAGCGGATATCTCCCCCGTTCAATATGGCGCTCGTCACGACGATGTGCTCGCTGGACTCACCGCTTTAAACGAACAAGATATTCAAAGCCGCAATCACGCGCGAGACATCTTAGAAAAATACGTTAGCGAGGCCGGGGTGAGTTCATTTCTTCTCAAGAACGTGCACAGAAGAGAGGATGGTACGTTCGGTCTTAAGATCAACCTAAACGCAATTTTAGACAACTACTTTGACTCACTAACCCTGGCGCCTAAGGGTGAATCCTACGAAGGACAGGTTTTGTTTGTTAAGGGCCAAAATTCGCCATACATTGAGGAGTCACACCGTCCAGAAATCCTTCGACTTTTTCCGAAAGCCGAACTCAAAATCATTCATAATACGGGACACTGGCTGCACGCAGAACGACCAGACACCTTCAATCGTGTTGTGGAATCATTTCTGTCAAAGTAGCATAGAAAACAAAAAGGTCGCCCAAATGCGAAGGATAATTATTGGAATCACAGGTGCCAGTGGTGTTATTTATGGCATTCGTTTGCTTGAGGTACTTCGAGAAGAACCGGGGATTGAAACCCACTTGGTGTTATCCAAATTGGGCAAGATGAATATCTCTATCGAGACTGACCTAACGTTGAAATATGTTCATTCCTTAGCGAATCAAGTACACAATAATCAGGACGTGTCGGCGACGCTTGCAAGCGGCTCGTTCACGACAGACGGCATGGTTGTGGCCCCTTGCTCCATGAAGTCATTGTCCAGCATTGTCCATTCTGCGGCAGACAACTTAATCACACGTGCGTCGGACGTGATCTTAAAGGAAGGCCGAAAGTTGGTCTTGTTACCTCGTGAAACTCCGTTGCACTTGGGGCACTGCCGGCTGTTGCTTTCGGCCGCAGAAATGGGTGCGCGTTTAGTACCTCCAATGCCAGCCTTCTATAACCAACCGCAGAGTGTGGACGACATAGTTAACCATACCGTCGGCCGAGTATTAGATTTGTTTGATATCGATGCGGGTATCGTCAAACGATGGGAGGGAACAAAGCGGAGTTGATCTGCTTCGTGCGGGTATCTCTACTTATATGCCGCCATAGTTATGTTGCCGGAGTGAATTTTTCGAGACAACCGTCGCATCCACTTTTTTGGCAGCGGTTTTAGTAACGATTCTAGAACAGTAAAAAATGGCAAAGGCACCCGTACTGCATTGCCTTTGGCATATCGGTAGCTTTTGATACTCGAG
>JBCCFQ010000921.1:0-1845 GCA_039029655.1 Pseudomonadota bacterium
GGAAGATACCCATCGGGCGTTCAAATGGTATTCTAACGTTCTTGGTTTCCAACTGACCGACTGGATCGGTGAAGATGCCTTTTGGATGCATATCAACAGTCAGCACCATGTGATCGCCTTTTTAAACAAAGGGTACAACCACATCCACCATATCGCTTACAGCTACGTCGATTTTGGTGAGATTAGGCAAACACTCGATCATTTGGGCAAGCATGGAAAATACGTAACTTGGGGCCCTTTGCGCCACGGTATGGCTCAGAATCTAGCCGTTTACTGGCGTATGGAAGAAGAAGAGATGTTCATTGAACTATGTACTGACATGCAGATTCTTGAAGCAGACCATGAGCCGGTCGTTCATCCTGACAATCCCTACTCATCGAACACTTGGGGGATTTTACCACCTCGATCCTATTTCAAGTTTGATAAAGAATCGGTTAAGAAGGAAAGAGCAAACGTACACACGCAGATACATGTTTAGCACTAGCTATCAGCATTCAGCTATCAGCATTCAGCTATCAGCTTGGGTTCACAGGCTGAGAGCTAAGAACTGATAGCTATTTTCAAAAGGAGAGAAAAATGAAAAAAATAGTTGCAATTTTGATTGTAGCAATGGCGATGTTTATCGTCGCGTGTGGTGGCGGTGCTGCCAGTTACCCCGAACGGCCGGTTGAATTTGTGGTACCTTGGCCTCCAGGCGACTTGGAAGACGTGCTCACCCGCTTGATTGCAGAAGAGATGCAGGAGCAAACAGGTGTGCCTGCGGCCGTGGTGAATAAACCTGGCGGTGGCGGCGTTGTTGGTGCAACCGAGGTCTTCCAAGCTGAGGCGGACGGTCACACTATCGGTTCATTTGTGATCGGAATCCCAACTGTACACGTCATGAACGGGAACGCTCCTTGGGAACGGGATGACTTCGAGCCAGTCGGCATCTTCGTCACCTATCCATTTGTGATTGCTGCAGCGGGAGACGCACCCTATTCAACCATGCAAGAGTTGGCTGACTACTCACAATCGAATGATGTGTCATTGGGGCACTTTGGCTTTGGCCTAGTTCCAACAAGAGCTACCCTGTTGAGCATGGAAGATTTGGGTGGTAACTTCTCTTCTGAAGCTGCATTCGACAACCTAGACTGTTCAACACTTGCTGCAGGTGATGTTGATGTCATGAATACAACATTGCAACTCTTATTGCCATGTTTAGATGAGGTAACGATCATCGCCAGCATCGGTGCAGAGCGCATCTCTATTACGCCTGATGTCGAAACTTTGGCAGAGCAAGGTGGCCTTGATATCGCTTTATGGAACGGTCTATTCGTCAAGAAAGGCACCCCACAAGAAATTAAAGACCAAATTGCTGAGTACGCTCAAGCTGCCATAGCAAGTGACGCAGCTCAAGACCTTGCGACAACAACTGGTGGCTCAGTTTACTGGTTGGGTGAAGAAGAATCAAAAACCTTGATCAATGATCATTGGGACATTATCGAGGACATGTTAGAGCGTATGGGCGGATAACTCGGTATTCAGTCATTCGGTATTCGGTAGGTCAGTGTCGTTTCGCTTAGGCACTGACACTGACCTACTGATGTAAGCGAAGCGACACTGACCCCTAACCAACTAAAAATGGAAGATTCAACTGAAAAAACACCCCCCGGAATGGGGATTTTTCTAGGCTTGATGGCATTTGTAAGCGTCACACTTTTGCTGCTTACACCTGTAGTTACGGAGTCGGCCCCACCGGGCCAAGGCTGGTGGACCCAACCGGCGTTAATGCCTTCTGCCCTGTTCTTTGGTTGTCTTCGCCAACGGCAGCAGGAATAATCATCGTAGCCAGTGCAACGAATGAAA
>JBCCFQ010000922.1:0-1844 GCA_039029655.1 Pseudomonadota bacterium
ACCAGTCTCAATAAAGATGCTGACCAGATTTCTCCGTGACCAACGACAAAATCCTTACCCGTGGGCGCCGCGGAGCCGGTTAAAACGGTCGCGTGCAGCACATCTTCAATAATCTTTCTGTCCCGACTGACTTGGCTAACGTATTCACGAAAGGCCTCACCCGAAAGCAACTCCTCGGCAGTTTGCACCTGCAGCGCCGCTAAGTCCGCCAGCGCATCTCTCCATTCCTCACCCTTGTCTTGTGCTGACTGAACCAGCCCGTGCAAGCCATCGGTGAATCCCGCCATAGCGGACACAACTACGCCAACTTCGCCGGTCTTTGCATGATCCAACACGATGGCTGCAACCTTCCGAATCATGTCAGCGTTCGCAAGACTGGTTCCACCAAATTTATGTACTGTCCAACTCACTATTTCGCGCTCTTTTTCAAAAATTTCCTAATCCCACGAACGCCCTGCCGAATACGATCCTGATTTTCAACCAAGGAAAAGCGAACGTGCCCATCACCACCCAAACCAAAACCTTTACCTGGGGAAACTGCGACCTTGGCATGGGCTAAGAGCTCTTTGGCAAATCCTAGAGACCCTAGATGCTTCAAATGCTCCGGTATCTGCGCCCACACAAACATGGTGGCATTAGGTTTGGGGATCTGCCATTGACCCTCCCCCGGCATACCTAATCCATCAATCAAACGGTCTCGTCGTTCCTGGTACTTTTGCGCATGATGAGCCACACAGTCTTGGGGACCACGCAATGCGGTGATTGCCCCCACCTGAATTGGCGTTGGAATACCGTAGTCCAAATAGCTTTTCATACGTGCCAAAGCGGCAATCATTTGAGAGTTACCACAGGCAAAGCCCACCCGCCAACCCGCCATTGAATGACTCTTTGACAAAGAAACAAACTCGATGCAGACATCCTTAGCCCCAGGCACCTGCAAGATACTGGGCGGCTTGTAGTCATCGAAACACACTTCCGCGTAGGCAAAGTCATGCAGAATCATGACCCCATAGTGCTTCGCCAAGTCTACGACATGAGCCAGCTGATCTAAGGTAATAGTGGCCGTGGTCGGGTTGTGGGGAAACGACAAAATTAAGAGCTTTGGCTGAGTTTCCTTAATCTTTGTCTCGAGCCCGACCAAAAACGCTTCCGTTTCCACCAGGGGAACGGTTTCCAGTCTTCCGCCGGCGATGACCACACTGTATTGATGAATGGGGTAACCAGGATCGGGACAAATCACAACGTCCCCCGGACCCACGGTCATCAACACAAAGTGAGCGAGACCTTCCTTGGAACCAATCAGCGCAATGGCATCCTGTTTCGGATCAAGTTGCACGTCGAATCCACGATCGTACCACTCGCATATCGCCGCTTTAAGATTGGGGATTCCGCTAGAACTTGAGTAGCGATGGGTCCGAGGGTTACGAGCTGTCTCACAGATTTTCGACACGATGTGGTCCGGCGTTGGCATGTCCGGATTCCCCATACCAAGATCAATCACATCCTCGCCAGCACGCCGAGCTTCTAGCATCAACTGCGTAACCTCGGCGAAAACGTAGGGTGGCAACGAATCAAACTTGTGAAACTGCATCTGCTGAATCACGCGATATCCTTAAAGTAGACGATTTCTCAGTTAGCGATTGGCTTCAAATTCAGCGATTGCGTCAGACTGGGACAACAAGTAGCCCAATTCGTCGACACCCTGCATTAAACAATGGCGAGCAAAGGCGTCCACAGAAAAAGTCGTCAACACCTCATCTTGATGTTTGACCTGACATTGGTCTAGATCGATGGTGATCTGCGCACCATGATTCGATAACAGCCAATTGTGTGTGTCGTCATCT
>JBCCFQ010000923.1:0-1841 GCA_039029655.1 Pseudomonadota bacterium
AGTGTATAGGTGGTTCCCCCGTCACCAGAACAATGTCGAGGCGCAAGATCGGAATGCTACCAATGACAAAACTCTCCGTCAGGATTTGGCAGCCATCCTTAGGTTGCCAGCGTTCCAGATCCTATTCTGGAGCTTTTTGATTTGCGGCTACACCACGTCAGGCGTCATCGAGACTCATTTTCTGCCCTATGCTGCGTTCTGTGGTTTTGGCCCAGTCCCATCCGCCACTGCGTACGGTCTCCTGTCAGCAGTTAACCTTGCTGGCATGATTTTGGCAGGTTGGTTGACGGACCGCATGAACCGACCTCTCTTGTTGGGACTGATTTATCTCCTACGAGGTGGCACCTTCGTTATTCTCATTAACGTTGGCGCCAGTTTCGAGACGCTGATATTTTTCTCTGTCCTCTTTGGGCTGGTGGACTACTCGACCATACCAGTGACGGCTAGTCTCATCGCAACGCATGTCGGTCGAGGCGTCATGGGCCTGGCATTTGGCTTGATATCCGCTGGACACCAGGTGGGTGCGGCCCTTGGGGCCTACTTTGGCGGTATCCTCTTTGACATCTACGCTCGGTACGATTGGGTTTGGTGGTCGTCGGTTTGGCTGGTGGTGTTCGCTGGATTTGTAGTGTTTCTCCTGAAAGACAAACCTGACCCGCAAACCGCTCGATCCGGCGCTTAGCAATAGGTCGGTGATCAATCACATCCGAGCGTTGAGTGTGCAACTCATCGGAAATTGCAATCATGAAGTTTGGGATTCCGGGCGTAGACCAGAATGTACCGTCGTTCATTATACCCTGGTAGGGTAGGTGGCGCCAAAGACTGGAAGACTAATGGATGGTCAAGACGAACATTGCGTTGAGTTTTGGTTCGACTTCGCTTCAGGCTACGCATACTTCGGTGCGCACGACCTTCTGAACTTTGCGAAACGCTACAGTCTTCGGATTGTATGGCGGCCATTTATGTTGGGGTCTGCATTCAAGGTTACCGGTGCAACCGGACTGTCTTCCACTCCTCTCAAGGCGGAGTATGCCAAACACGACTGGGCAAGGTTAGCAAGACTCCAAAACCTACCCTTCACTCTTCACGACGAGCATCCGAGGATTACCCTCCCAGCCATGCGGGCATTCTACTGGATCGAACGCAGATCAGTTGAAGTTGCTGGTCACTTCGCATTGGCCACCCTCAACGCATATTTTCAAGATGCGCGAGACATGGGTGATCTAGATGCTGTCGTCGAGCTTGGGTCGAACTTCGGCTTCCAGAAAGATCAGATCAGGCGAGGTGTCAACGACCCAGAGATCAAAGCGCTTGCGCGTGCCAAGAGCGAAGAAGCAATCGCTCGTGGCGTCTTCGGCTCGCCCTTTTTCTTCCTGGAGGGCGAGCCGTTTTGGGGCTGGGATCGTATTCCACTGATGGAGAAATGGCTTGTTGAGGAAGGATGGTGAGCGATCAGCATTCTCCGATTGAAGGTCCGCATCTCGTTCAATCGCGAATATCAGGAAAGAACATATGAACACGTCAGCCAACCAGATTTTTGAGCCCCGGGACCCAGACTTTGAGTCCAAGGTCAGGACTAGTTTCGAGCTCCAAAAAGTCATGGCTACGCTTGGAATAGAATTGTCATCTGTTCTACCCGGAGAGGTCGAACTCCGAATGGAATACGACGACGCTCTTACCCAACAGCATGGTTTCATTCACGCTGGGATAACAACCACTGCGATGGACAGTGCTTGCGCGTACGCCGCTTTCTCTTTGATGCCACAAAACGCTGCCGTGCTGACTGTGGAGTTCAAGACTACGCTGCTTGCTCCCGCGAAGGGCAGCGAGTTCCATTTCTG
>JBCCFQ010000924.1:0-1835 GCA_039029655.1 Pseudomonadota bacterium
CAAGAATGGGAGCCTCATTGAAAGCCGGCAATATCACTGACACGAAGGGTTTCTGTTGGACATCACCGTCATTCGAAGAAGTGTTATTCACTATGAACTCCAAGCCGCTCGCCCGTAAGTCTACCAGAAAGAAATTCCACCTCCAGGCGTGAGCTGTTAAGCTCATGGGAGTGAGAATCAACCAGGTGACAGTGAACAACTTCCTCACAAAGACCACCAATGAGGTTTGGGCAAGCCAATCCTATTGGAGTCCGATCGTTACCCTTTTTGTCCTAATGCTCCTTCTCATACCGCCCCACGGTGTATTGACCGCAAACGAGCAGCTCTATTTTTCTCTTGCAGGATCAAACCTGACGGAACATCCCTTTTCATCTCTGTCGCCGCGCCCCTACCTAGTTGCATTTAACCTAATCACTGAAAAAATTAACGATATAGCGGGCGCCAATGGCGGCCAAATTCTCGGTCGAATTGGCGTCGCCGTTTTGTATACCTTCGCTCTGGCCGCCCTGTTTCGTCGTGTTTCACTCAGTCTTGTGCAGTGCACATTAATCGTTCTCACTTTTTATTTAATGGGTCAAGAGATCATTGGTGGCGAATGGTTGTTCGGCGGTTTCGAACCAAAAACGGTTGCTTATCCGTTATGTATTTTCGGGATTGCGGCTTCTGTTAACAGGCAATATGTCAGATCAGTCACGCTGTTCGCCGGCGCCACCTATATTCATTTCCTGGTCGGGGGAATATGGTTTGGCCTGGTGGTGGTTCAATGGCTGCTACAACGCGTGTCACCCCGTTTGATTCTTAGGAACTGTGTTCAATATCTGGTGCTGGCCTTACCGCTGCTTTGGATACTAGTGAGCGCCTACGCAGGCGGACTCCAAGAACCCAGTCCCGACAGTGGCGAATCTGCCGGCAAGATCTTCAAATATGCGCGCAACCCTCATCACACCGCCCCGTTTGCTAGCATCTGGCAATTCAAACAGTGGTCAGCGGGAATTTTGGCCCTTCCCATGTTGGCCTTCTCGTCGTTTCTGATTGGAGCAAGGACCAAAGGCCCTTTGCAGGACATCGCTTACCTAGCCGGAATTGCTACTGTGTTTCTGATGACGGCCTTACCGATTTCCGCCTTGGATCGTGAAGGTGTATTGGCGCCCTTCTTCCTTTTCAGACCTGGCAGTTTAGCGCTGCTGCTTTGGACCATGGCCGTAATTACGTACGTGAGCAGCCAATTCACCCTCGAGGTAAAGAAGCTCTTCGTAGTTTTAACATTGGCTGTGGCCGCAATCACAGCGCCGTCACTGCTAGAAAGAGTTGTTTTCCCAATCGTTGACAAAGCAAAAATAGCGTCCGATCGCAGCGAGTTGTTTGATTACGTAAAAAACTCTGGATCGGAAAGCGTGTTTGTAATTGACCCCGAGATAGAGGAAGAGCTACTTGATTTGGAGCTAGAAACGGGTCGCCCAACCCTAGTTTTGCGAAAGTTTTTTGGCAACAGCAAGTCTCGGATCATCGAATGGAACAAGCGGATGCGGTTTCGGGAGAAGCTTGTTAGCACCCCTTGCGACCCGCAATCCTGGCTGGACTATCCCGCTAGCCATATCGTGTTCGCCAAAGACAAACAACTCGATCCAGACTGCGGAACTTTGGTTCCTCTTGGCGTGTATTCAGTTCTAAGCAGACGGAACCCTGCGACAAACACCGACACGCACTGACCTCATCGCAGGGTTTGCTTGTAGTACGTTCGAATTGGTGTTGAAATTGGAAAAAAGTCTAGGCCCCACAGTAACATGTCAAATCACAGCGTTCTTTACTTAGCGCCACCCATCCTCTCTCCGGGC
>JBCCFQ010000925.1:0-1829 GCA_039029655.1 Pseudomonadota bacterium
ATATAGTGGCGTCGATTTACTGTGATATGCTCAAGGAGCATTTACCGAAATTCTCCACAGACAAAGAGCTAACGTACCCCATACCGTTTTTCGATATGGTGCCTAACCCCTACGCCTTCATCCATGAATTCATATCACTCTTCTATGTTGAAGACCTTGTTGAGAAAAACACCTACAAAAACTTGCGTGAGCAGCTTGATAAAAATGTCGCTGGCATCACCGCGAAATATGGGAAGAAAAACGCTGACACCATCGTTTTCCCTGAAGATCTCAAGAAAGACCACACGCCGCAGCAAGTCATGGACATGTACTTTCATGGCACATCGCTCACAGACGCCTTCACATTTAATAGCTCCTTCACGCTCCCAGTTTCTGACCGATTCAAGCACCAATACGTATTAGGAAAAACTGGATCAGGGAAGTCGGTGCTTTTAAGAGGGCAAATAGCCCAGGACATAAACGCGGGGCGCGGCGTTGTCATCATCACACCAGAGGAAGGATTACTCAGAGATGCGCTGTCATTCGTGCCACCAGAGCGAGAGAAAGACGTGGTGTTTTTCGATCCTGGCAGCGCCAGGAATCCGATTGTCGGCTTTAATCCATTTGTTGGAAAAGTAACCAAAGATGAGCTGACACTCCGAGCTGGCGAACTGGAAATTATATTGATCAGGGCGCTTGGTGACCTGGGTGTGAAGATGCGGCCGATCTTCACAAACACGGTTTACGCACTTCTAAAAACCGAAGGGTCATTTACCGATATTCCCAAGCTTCTCTATCCAGACGACAATTGTTTTCGCCAGTCCATCATGCACTTACTTGATGAGCGCACAGCGGATTTCTTCACCAAATACGACAAATCCAGGTACTACAAAGAAGCCTACGAGCCAGTCATAAACAGGCTTGATCCACTGCTTAGAGATCCTCTCGCGCAGACGCTTGCGCTCAATACTTTGGACTTCTCAGATCTCATCAACAAGAAATCAAGCATTGTGCTGTGCAATCTCTCGAGTCTCAGAGGTTTCATGGCCGAAGTGGTTGGCCAGCTCCTTTTGGCGACATTTCAGCAAACATTTTTCCAGCGTGATCACATTCCGGAGAAAAATCGCCTACCGTATTTTTTCTATATGGACGAGTTTCAGACATACGCCACCACCAACGAGCAGAGCTTGAAAGATTTCCTCACCAGGGCGCGGAAATACAAAGTTGGGATTGTGATGGCACACCAAAACACAAAGGACATACCACCTGGTCTACTGTCGTCAATCTTCGGCAACTGCGGGACACTCATGGGCATGTTGATGAGTGCAGAAGACGCCAGGCGCTTCGCCACTGAGTCACAGCTACGCAATTACAATTCCTCGGGTGACATGGACAGTGCAGCGCAGCAGCTGCAGAACTTCAAGCCTGGCCAAGTGGCTGTTTCTACTCCCGATGCAGAACTTCAAGCCTGGCCAAGTGGCTGTTTCTACTCCCGAAAAAAAACGCGCAAGCATTCTACGTGTGCCAGAGTGGCCCCAAGGCCTTGAAAGAAGGTTTGATCAAGACGAGATTATTGCAGGTGCAAAAGAGCATCACGGGATCTACTTGGGTGCGGATAATCTAAGAACGGAGGAAGAGGTTAGCCATGCTGTCACTGACGACATACCAACGGCGAAACAGCCTCCGCGCAAAGCTGCAGAAGATGACCGTTCTGCATTTGAGCCTGACTATGATGATCCGACTGCTGATTTTGGTGTAGAGGTTGAGGAAGAAAAAGTATAGTCAAAGCCTCTTCTCCTAATTTAAGAGCTGCATTGACTAGAAGTCCTATAGCCTCCAGAATGTTCCGC
>JBCCFQ010000926.1:0-1819 GCA_039029655.1 Pseudomonadota bacterium
ACCATCGGGGCTAACTGCTATTCTGCCAACAGAGCCGTCATGATCATCCAAGGTTTTAATTTCACGAATGCCATCAACAGCTTGCTGCAATACCTTATGAACCAGCTGGCGATCGCTACCTGGATATTTTTTCCATTGATGCCCTGCTTCTAGAGCAGTAATCAAAGCATCCGCATTGCGTCCCGCTAAAAACTCAACATTCGACTGTTCTGCCAGGGACTCAATCTCTTCAATTTCCCCATCTCGCCACAGGTCATACGCATGAGTGCCAAAACCGACAGCCCCTAGAAAGGCAAGACTCAGAAAGGCCACTAGTGCACTGTCAAGACTAAAAATTAGGGTTATTGAGAGTGTTGCGGTAAGCTCTATGTAGCGTACTGGAATCCTATGAAGAAAAAGTACATTGTCCGCCTAACCCCCGATGAGCGTCATCAGTTACAAGCGGTGATCAAAAAGTTAAAGGGCAGCAGTCAGAAAGTGCGTCGAGCTCAAATTCTACTGAAAGCGGATGCCGATGGACCGAACTGGACTGACCAGGAGATCGCAGATGCATTTGGGTGTCGAACAAAGACCGTGGAGAATATTCGCTGTCGCTTGGTTGAGCAAGGGTTTGAGGTTACTCTCAATGGTTCGAAGCGACGACGTCCCCCCACGGATAAGCTCCTTGATGGCGAGCAGGAAGCCCAGGTCATTGCCTTGCGATTAGGAGCCCCACCCGCCGGGTATGCTAATTGGTCATTACGTTTGCTCGCTCGTAAGGTGGTTGAATTGGGGCTGGTTGACACGGTTAGCCATGAGACGGTGCGACAAACCCTCAAAAAAATGGCATGACCAATCGAAAGATAGAGTACTGGGTGATTCCCCCTGAGACGGATGCTGAATTTGTCGCGCACATGGAATCGGTGCTTGATGTCTATGCCCAGCCTTACGACCCAGCCCGTCCAACGCTTTGCATGGATGAACAACCCGTTCAATTTCAACGAGAAAGTCGTCCTCCGCTTCCGGCCACGGCTAACCATGGCAAACGGGTTGACTATGAGTATGAACGGGCCGGGACCGCAAGTATTTTCATGTTTACTGAACCGTTAGCGGGTTGGCGGAAGGTCAGTGTACGACCGAGTCGCACCAAAGTGGATTGGGCGATTGAAGTGGCTGACATACTGGAAAACCGCTATGCCGATTGCGAGAAAGTACAATTGGTATGTGACAATCTCAATACGCACACCAAAGGTGCGTTTTACGAAGCATTCGAGCCTGAACGAGCGCGACAATTGGTCCAGCGAATCGAATTTTGTTATACCCCCAAGCATGGCAGTTGGCTCAACATTGCAGAAAACGAGTTGAGTGCAATGACTCGACAGTGCATTAATGGTAGACGCTTTGAAGACATCGATACGTTACGGGCTGAAACGACAGCTTGGTCGAACGATATCAACAACAGGCAACGTGGGGTTGACTGGCAGATGAAGGTCGATGATGCTCGCTGTAAGCTAGCTTCCGTTTACCCTAAAATTAAGCTTTGACAATGCACTAGGACCGTATTTATATGCAGGCACATAACGTCTTGCTCAGCCCATTGGGGCAAAGAAGTTTATGGACAACTGCACAACTTCACCGTTAGCCTTTAAATAAAATGGAGATCAAGATCAGATGTGGAACCAAGGACCTCAATTGGGAAGAGGTTTGTACAATTTTCAAACTTGCACCGCTCGGCACAAGAAACCCAGAAGAACTAAAAAAGGCATCTGAGCAAAGCTATACCATTTGTACTGCATGGCATTCTGAGACTATGGTCGGGTTTGGTCGAGCTATTTCAGAT
>JBCCFQ010000927.1:0-1817 GCA_039029655.1 Pseudomonadota bacterium
GAGTTGTCGACAAGACCTTCAAATCTGGAGACTCCGTTGAAGCGGCAGATGTGATGGATACAGAGCTGCAGTTCTTGTATAGCGACGGCGAATTTTGGCATTTCATGGATCCAGATTCGTTTGTTCAATATGCGGCGGACAAAAACGCGGTCAGCGACGCCTCCCAATGGTTGAAGGAGGAAGTGGTCTGTCAGGTTACCCTTTGGAACGATGCGCCGTTGCTGGTGACGCCTCCAAATTTTGTGGAGCTGGCCATCACCGAGACTGACCCTGGCTTAAAAGGGGACACCGCTCAGGGCGGCGTGAAGCCCGCCACTTTGGAGACGGGAGCTGTGGTTCGTGTGCCCTTGTTTATTGAGCAGGGGGAAGTTGTTCGGGTGAATACCCGCAATGGCGAGTATGTGTCTCGCGCCAAAGACTAATTTATAGATATGTCTTCGGACCTGGTAAGGCCCAGGTGGAAACCTAGTGCTGTCAAATCCCTAATCGAGCTTCGTGCAAAGTTTCTGGCAGATACCAGGGCGTTTTTTGCCCAGCGTGGGGTGTTGGAAGTGGAGACACCCATCATCTCGCGGTCTGGCATTCAAGATCCCAACTTGGCCAGTGTCAATGCACAACTTTCGGGTCTAGGCGCATGTTTTTTGCACACATCGCCGGAGCTCCACATGAAGCGTTTGTTGGCCAGTGGATCAGGTGATATTTTCCAAGTTTGCAAAGTGTTTCGTGATGCTGAGCTCGGGCACAAGCATTCCGTTGAATTCACCATGGTGGAGTGGTATCGCCTTGGTTTCTCGTTGGAACAAATGATGCATGAAACTGTGCAATACTGTTGTGAGCGACTCAGTTTGAACCAACCGGCTATCTACATCAGCTACTCTGAGTTATTCAGAAAATTCCAAGACCTTGATCCCATCTCCATTTCCCACGAGGACTTGGTTGGGTATGTTGCAACGATTGATAGCACCATCGAAGCTCAACGTTTGAGTAAGATGCAACTACTGGACTATCTAATGTCGACAAAGGTTGAACCTGAGCTGGATCCAAACACTCTCACATGTGTTTACGACTATCCTGCGGAACAGGCAGCGCTTGCAGAACTCGACCCCGCAGACCGCAGGTTAGCAAAACGCTTCGAAGTGTTTTTTGGATCCATAGAGTTGGCCAATGGTTATCTGGAGTTGCAAGATGCCAATGAGCAGCGGGCACGATTTGAGAACGAAGCCCGACAACGAGTCGAAGGTGGGCTCCCTGCTGTGCCCATGGATGAACTATTTTTGGCGGCGATGGATCATGGCTTACCGGTCTGTTCTGGTGTTGCCGTTGGTTTGGATAGGCTCTTGATGGTCGCCTCGGGTAGCGATGACATCCGTGATGTTTTGGCCTTTTCCTTGGAGGGTGGCGATGCAAAATGACAGAGGTCAACTAATTCAACAGGCCAAAGCGTTGTTGGAGTCCGAGAGTGACTTTGTGGCCAACGCCGCTAACCTGTCAGCGCTTCTTTATCAGCTACTCGAAGACGTGAACTGGGTGGGGTTTTATTTTCTAAAGGCAGATCAGTTGGTGGTGGGTCCTTTTCAGGGTCTACCGGCGTGTACACGAATTCCGGTGGGCAAGGGAGTTTGTGGAACAGCCGTGGTGAGACGGGAAACGATTCGGGTGGAGGATGTGCATGAGTTTCCCGGACACATTGCTTGTGATGTGGCCTCACGATCAGAAATCGTGGTTCCAGTTATTAAAGACGGCGCTATGCTTGGTGTGTTGGATATAGATAGCCCAATTGCCGACCGATTTGACGCGGCTGATCAGCAAATGATTGA
>JBCCFQ010000928.1:0-1806 GCA_039029655.1 Pseudomonadota bacterium
GGCAAAGATTGCAACGAAAGCGTTGAATGTAGCGGGCGTCAGAGCGTCGATAATAGTGCCCGTATCGCACCACGTGGTTGCCGTTCCCTCGGCAGCCGGGGCCAGTTCGGTTCATGTCCGTATAAACCTCTATTTTTGAACGTGTTCTCCCAGTATAGAACAACTTTTGTCAACAGCGTGGTGGGTCAGTTTGTACATCGCTAACTAACTCACCTTCCCCACCTCCAAGGAAAACCTGCTCGAAACTCTGATACCCTAGTACACGGGTTTGGCGCATGCGGGGAGTCCTATGGAAAACGTCAAGGTGGTTTCACATCCTGTTATTGCACATTCTCTTACAGTTTTGCGGGACATCAATACGGAAGCGGCGGCGTTTAGACGTCACGCCGATTCTGTCGCGCACATACTGCTGCAACATGCCACTTTTGACTTAAGCCTGAGAGAAACCACCGTTACAACACCTTTAGCTGAAACCAAAGGCTACGACATTGCCGACACGGTGATTGCCGTCCCAATACTGCGGGCGGGTCTTGCCATGCTTCCGGCGGTACAGCAACTCATACCCAACGTCCGGGTGGGCTTCATTGGACTGGAACGCGACGAAGCAACCGCCGTTGCTCATCAATACTACAACAAGATACCTGGAGACCTAGCGGAGCAGCGGGTCATGGTTATCGACCCGATGCTTGCAACCGGCGGCACCATGGATGACACCATTCGTGCGGCCAAGAGCAAGGGTGCCGACAACATCGTGATCGTCTGCATCGTGTCTTCCCCCGAGGGCGTGGAGCGCATCACTTCGAATCACTCTGACGTCACTATTTATACTGCCGCGCTAGATGAAAAGCTGGACCACAGAAAATACATCGTCCCCGGTCTAGGAGACTTCGGAGATCGTTACTTCGACACACTTTGATGGGAGCGGGAATGAGCAACGTAGTGGTTGTGGGTAGCTATGTCCAAGACATGGCGTTTAATACCGAGGTTTTCCCGAGCCCTGGAGAAACCCGTATAGGGGAATTCACCACCAACCCAGGTGGCAAAGGTTTCAATCAAGCGGTGGCGTGCAATCGCCTGGACACTCAAACGACCTTTATCGGTGCTGTGGGTGACGATGCTTTCGGTAAAGTAGCGAGTGACTTTGGCGCCGCAGAAAAAATCAATATGGCTTTGCAGGTAATTCCGAACCAAGCAACCGCTGCGGCCGGGATTATCGTCGATAAGTCGGCACAAAATCTCATTGTTGTTGCCCTCGGCGCCAACACATATCTTTCTCAGGAACACATCCTTGAGCATCAGGCAGTAATCCAAACGGCCGACGTATTGGTATGCCAAGCGGAGTGTAACCTTGAGTCAACAACACTGGCGTTACAGATCGCAAAAAAAGCCAACACAACGACCATTCTGAATACTGCGCCCATAAATGAAGACATGAATGAATCCCTAATCAGTCATGCGGATATCATCACACCCAATGAAACAGAGTTTGTCTTTTTGATGAAACATCTGCGCAACATTGAAGTACCCGGCGATTTCTGGACACAAAGCGACCAAGAAATTCACGACTTTTGTTGTCAAGCCGGAACCCCTCTCGTCGTTTTGACCCTAGGAGACAAAGGATGTTTTGTCTCCCACAACCCCACCCTCAATCTTCGACTTGGGCAAAACGAGTCTCCTTACTATCGACTGGCTGCCAGAAAGGTAAAGACCGTGGATACGACGGGTGCCGGTGATGCCTTTAATGGAGCATTGGCCGCTGGTTTGGTTAAGCATCCAGGAAACTAGCGACAGGACATTGGCTTTGCC
>JBCCFQ010000929.1:0-1806 GCA_039029655.1 Pseudomonadota bacterium
GTTTGATGAATGTGCCAACGGAAGATTGGCGTGTCAAACGCGACGGAGGCAAATTCGATCAGTTTACCGGCGCAACGGTGTCACCCCGGGTCGTGGTTAAAGCCATTCACAATGCGTTGCTGTTTGTGGAAGAAAACAAGTCTATGCTCACCTCCAACGAGTAGCATCTATGGTGATCGAACCGACAAAACCCACCAGTCCTTGGCGAAACAATATAGCCCTAGTACAACTTTTGGGTCTTGGCCCGTTGCTAGCCATGACCACCTCCGTTGTCAATGGCGTGGGTTTGGGACTCGCGACCTGCTTTGTGTTGTTCTTTACATCGCTACTTGTTTCGGCGTTTCGAAAAATTATTCCGGTGGAGACCCGAATCGCGGTTTTCGTTGTGCTTATTGCCTCCCTGGTGACTTGCGTTGAGTTGTTTCTCTTGGCCTACTTTCCACAATTGCACGACCGACTGGGCATTTTTGTACCCCTCATCGTTTGTAATTGCGCAATTTTGGGGAGGGCGGAAGTCTTTGCCTATAAGAACCCTGTCTTACCATCCGCTTTGGACGGGTTGATCACCGGTATAGGTTTTGCCCTGGTGCTTTTGTTGATGGGCGCGTTTCGGGAAGTTCTTGGAAACGGCACTTTGTTTGCAGATATGGAACTCTTAGTGGGTGATGCTGGCCGGAGTCTATTGATTACCCTGAGTGATGCTGGCGGGTTTAGACTACTGCTGTTACCACCCGGCGCCTTCTTGAGCTTTGGCCTATTAGTCGCCTTACATCGAGTCGTGGCAGAACACCGTTTTGATGAAGAAGGAACGGCGACGAAGTCAGTGGTATCTACTGAATCACCGACACCATGAATCAGCAAAAGCGTTACCAAATTTTCGAGCGGCTTCGTAACGCTAACCCGAATCCCACAACCGAGCTTAATTATGGCAATCCCTTTGAGCTACTCATCGCAGTCATCTTGTCTGCTCAAGCAACCGACGTGAGCGTCAACAAAGCGACAGAACGTTTGTACAAAAAAGCGAACTCGCCTAAATCAATCGCGAAACTGGGTGTGAAAGGGATAACCCCCTTTATCAAAACCATAGGGTTATTCAACAGTAAGGCGAAAAACGTCATCAAGACCTGCGAGATTTTGCTGGAACAGCATGGTGGTGAAGTACCTAAGACAAGGGAAGCTTTGGAAGCCCTTCCCGGGGTCGGAAGGAAGACCGCAAACGTAGTCTTGAACACTGCGTTTGGCCAACCCACTATTGCCGTGGATACCCATATCTTCAGGGTCAGTAATCGCACCGGTCTTGCCAAAGGCAAAACTCCTCTGGCGGTTGAAAAAAACCTACTCAAATTTGTGCCTGATGACTTCAAACGCGACGCACATCATTGGTTGATCCTACACGGCCGATATGTGTGTAAAGCGCGGAAACCTGAATGCCCGGAGTGCACTATTGAGGATCTGTGCGACTACAAACCAAAGACTAAGGATTAACATGTTTGGACAAGATCGGGCCGAAATAAGACGGTTTTATCAATCAACTTGGGAAAAAGCCCAAAAAGGGCTTCCTTTGGAACCCCTGGAGCAAATGTTGTCCCAAGTCATTGCCATACACCCGGAGTATCACGGGTCACTGTCCCACGTTCATGATATCCATAAAGATTTCACCCCAGACGACGGGGAGAGCAATCCGTTTTTGCACATGGGCTTGCACATGGCGGTATTAGAACAACTTTCCGTGGATCGACCTATAGGGATTAGACAAGCCTATCAGGCGCTACTGAGTCGGGTACAGGACGAACACCAAACACAGCA
>JBCCFQ010000930.1:0-1804 GCA_039029655.1 Pseudomonadota bacterium
CAGCGGGCACCATAGAAGACGGCGAGTCACCGCGACAAACCGCCGAGCGAGAATTGCTAGAGGAAGCCGGGGCCATTGCTAAGCGTTGGACAGAACTTGGCGAGATATTTACTTCTCCCGGGGTGTTCCGCGAACGCATGTTCCTGTTCTTAGCCGAAGATCTTACGTTGACCAATACCGAACACGAAACAGAGGAGGTGATTTCCGTGCACTGGAAGCCAGTAGATGAAGTTTTGGCTTGGACCGATGGCGGAGAAATCAAAGATGCCAAAACGTTGATCGCAATCAACTATTGGCGCTCAAACCATCAAATAGAATAGGTTAGCCACTGGGTACCGCGCGATCCTTGGCCCATAGCCTTAGTGCCGCGACGCTTTCAGCCATGGTGACGCTCAACGGATAGGTTCCTTTGAGTTCGTTCACCAACAGTCCGGTGTCAAGATCACGATGATGGGCCAGAGCCGTATAGGAAGCAGAAACAATTGCCTGCTCAATCTCTGCGCCGGAGAAACCGTCCGATTGCTTAACCAGTTTTACCATATCCATGGTTGCCGGATCGATTTCCCGTTGTTCTAGGTGCAATCTGAAAATTTCCATGCGCGCGCTTGGGGTTGGGAGATCAACGAAAAATGTTTCATCAAAGCGCCCTTTGCGCATCAACTCCGGTGGCAGGCTACGTACGTCGTTAGCTGTCGCCACGACAAACACGGCTTTTGTCTTTTCAGACATCCAGGTCAAGAATGTACCCAACACCCGCCGGGATGTTCCTGAATCTTCACTGCCGCTGGCAATGGTTTTTTCTATTTCGTCGATCCACAGAACACAAGGCGCCATCACCGACGCCGTTGCCAAGGATTCTCTCAGGTTGCGCTCGGTTTCTCCGTGAAACTTGTTGTATAGCACAGAGAAATCCAGTTTGAGCAAAGGGACACCGAAGACGCCGGCAGCAGCTTTAGCAGCTAAACTCTTGCCGCATCCCTGTACTCCTAACAACATAATGCCTTTGGGTTTTTGTAACTTGATGTTGCCACGAAAAGCGGCTTTGCGTTTTTCGAGCCAAGTCTTCAGCTGTTTCAGTCCACCGATGTCGGAAAACTTTGCCGTGTCGTATTCATAAGAAAGGACGCCACCCGTATTCAGTAGTTGATACTTAGATTCCATCACCTGTGGTAAATCGCTACGACTGACCGCGCCGTCATTGAAAATTGCGTTGCGGGCCAGTCTTCGAGTATCGCTACTAGTTAGGCCAGACAGGTTCTTAACGAGAAGTTCGAATGCCTTTGGGTCCACCTTGACACTAACGCCAGGGTTCTCGGAGGCATATTCGTTGGTGACTTCCTGAACTATTTTTGCTCGTTCCTCTGAGTTTGGTAGGGCAAGTTCGAAGCGCGCACTGAGTCGTTCTATTTCGCCGGGCAATTCGATTTCGTGGCTGATCAAAATGATAGTGCGACGGAGTGCTTCGCTGGTAATTGCTATGTCCTTTAGCAGACGCACATGTACAGGGTCTTTTAAGAAAGGGTGATAGTCGAGCAACACATAAATACCCGGACGAGTCAGCGCTCGTATGTGTTTCAAGACTTCGGTTGGTTCTGCAGTAAATGTCTGTGGCTCGAGCTCAATGTCGAGTCGTTGTAAACCATCCGTG
The DNA here is from genome assembly GCA_039029655.1 of Pseudomonadota bacterium. Taxonomy (GTDB): domain Bacteria; phylum Pseudomonadota; class Gammaproteobacteria; order Steroidobacterales; family JBCCFQ01; genus JBCCFQ01. The sequence continues at coordinate 1,649 of JBCCFQ010000930.1, forward strand.
ACGGTCCACCTAAAAATAGGACGATAAGAGTCCGCTCTGAAATGACTGACTTGATCTGCCAGCATAGCCAAAACTTGGGCCTCGTCGTGAGATTCTATGACGATGATGGGGGTTTTTGACTGCAGAACTAGGCGGAGATCTTTGCTGTTATCCATG
>JBCCFQ010000931.1:0-1801 GCA_039029655.1 Pseudomonadota bacterium
CGGCCACCTCTTCGTCGACAAAGCACGCAAAGAAAGCAGAGTCTTGATCCACGAGTGCTTCTAACGGTTCTGCGTGATTGCTCTCAGGTGGATAAAGTCCACTCAAATACTCATCGGACTTGGCAATGAGGGTGATTAGTTCAGGGATCTTGAGATCAAAAATGCGACGAATTTCCATTTTCCCTATCGGCGGTGAATTGGTTGATCGTTTGGGGAGAAGTGTATTGTATCCTGCGTCATCGGCGCGGTTGCGTGCCATGGATGGCTAAAGCAACAAGCCTTGAGCAGAATACAATACACTTCTTCCTAAGACGCGCGCTGCTCAATTTTCCGTTCGGCGAACTTCGATGATGTTTGGCAGCTGACCGATTCTAAGTACAATTCGACTCAACTCTTCCAAGTCGGAGACTTCGGCGGTTAGTTTGATCCGCACCGTATTGTTCGCCGAGTCTGTTTCCGACAAAAAGGTTTGTATGTTCACCTCTTCGGTGGCCAACAGGCTGCTTATGTCTTTAATGAGACCGCGACGATCATAGGCATCAATGACAACTTCCACGGGATAGGTGCTGTGTTCTCCCGCGCGCCAACTGACGTTTAACACTCGCGCTGGATTGTCCTGGCGAAGTCTTAGCAAGTTTTTGCAATCTGCCCGGTGAATACTGACGCCTCTTCCAACGGTGATGTATCCACTGATGGGATCGGGGGGTACCGGCCGACAACACTGGGCGAAGTTCTTCAAAAGGTCCCCAATGCCGTCGATGTCCACCGAAGATTTGTTTTTAGGTACGGCACGACGACGAGTTACCGGTGGCAACTGCTGTTGCTGGGGTCTTGCTAACTCCTGAATTGCTGCGTCCAGTTGCACGACATCCAAATCACCGCCGCCCAGCGCCACGTGGAGGTCGGTGGGGGACTCGTAGCCTAACTTTTTGGCTAACGCATTTAGATGCGGGGCTTCAACACCATGGCGATGAAGTTCTTTGCCCAATAGAGCGCGACCCTGTTCAAGCAAGTGTTCTTGATTTTGGCGACGAAACCATTGTCTGACTTTTGCCCGAGCGCGAGGCGACGCTAGATAGCCCTGCTGAGGGATAAGCCAATCGCGGCTGGGTTGTGGGTTTTTGGCGGTGATGATTTCAACTTGTTCCCCGTTTTCCAGAACGTGGGTGAGTTGAACCATACGGCCGTTTACCTTTGCACCTCTGCACCGATGACCCAGATCGGTGTGTACGTAATACGCGAAGTCCAAGGGTGTTGCTCCGCTGGGCAAGTCCACCACCTTTCCGGCAGGGGTTAGTGCGTACACGCGGTCTTCAAAAATTTCGGACTTGAATCGGTCGATAAGGGAACTGGTTTCTCTTTCCTCTTGGGTGGGTTCAAGAATCTGTCTTAGCCAATTGAGTTTTTGATCGAACGCGGCATCTTGCCCGCCACCTTCTTTGTATCGCCAGTGTGCTGCAACACCGAGTTCGGCGTGGCTGTCCATCTCTGGTGTTCTTATTTGAATTTCCAGCGTACTTCTTTCTGGACCAATTACGGCGGTGTGTAGTGACTGGTAGTTATTACCCTTTGGCGTTGCGATGTAATCATCGAATTCGCCGGGAATATAAGTCCACTTTCCGTGAACCACGCCTAACACAGCGTAACACTGAGCTATGTTTGGCACGATGACTCGAACCGCCCGAACATCAAAAATATGTTGAAAGGACACAAGCCATCAGAAATGATTTCAACAACCGAGGGCAGAGCAATGATTCCAAGTTATTTGGCACAGACGGGTTTTTTCGACAAGCATGGATGA
>JBCCFQ010000932.1:0-1776 GCA_039029655.1 Pseudomonadota bacterium
GTGGAAAACGGCGTTCTCTGTCGCCGCAGCCCTGCCATCTATCCGGACACGGTTTCTCAGTCTCTCTACAGGTCCGCTTCTGCAGATTGAACGCTCTGTGTTAACGCGCGCGGTGTCATAACCGGTATAGCAAATCCGAGTGGCACTACCGTCCCTGGCTATTCACGTTTTGAACGGGGAATCAGCTTTACACCTATCGATGTGTGATCATCGTGGAGGGAGACGTTAACGGGGCTGACAATTCTGAGACATCACAGGACCGGGTAACCACCCGCAGAAACTAATGAAACTGAAACTATCTCTTCTCCTTACGCTTATTCTTTCCGCCACGTCGGCTCGTGCGGAATGGATTGATTTTGCCGGTTGGGATCACGCCCAGGTTACCGGTGCTGGACAGACATTCGAAGATGTTTGCGGTGACATTGACCTTACCGTAACCGGCGTTGCCAACTCGTTTACAACCAGCTTCACTGGCTTGGACGACGTATTCATCGGCGGCAGTGCTGACACCATGGAGTTGACCTTCACCTTCTCGGGTGCCGTCGACGCAATCATGGATATTCACACGCTCGATCCAGATGAAATCCTGACAATCATCGGCGGAAACCCTGCCACGTATAACCACGTATTCGGCGGAATGCCAACGCAATCCGGCGCTCTTGTACTGCAGGGTACTGGCTATGGAATCAGTCCAACTGGTGCCAGCCATGGTGAAATCGACCTCGGTGAGGTTACCAGCTTCACGTTTACCTACGAAGCTCTTGGTAACAACAAGTTCGATCGGTTCAGCATTGGCTGCTCAGAAGTAGTGCCCGAACCAAACAGTCTTGTATTGGTCCTGATCGGTGGATTGGCCATGCTGTTTGGGCGTCGTCGCTAAACTTGATATCCAACGTCTTACGAGACGTTAGTACAGACAAATACAAGGCGGCACCATTTTGGTGTCGCCTTGTTGTGTGCGCTGACTTAACTTGCACCTAACATCCACCAAAGGTGGGGAATTCCGTTGTTGAATTCATCCAAAAGGGGCAAATTATTCGAAAAAGCGGGCTCGAACCTGAATTCGCTTTACAGAATGGCGAAACCAATCATCGTGGGGATATGGGCCGTTCTGGGGGCTTGGATGATTTAACTTGGAGTGGCGAGAGCCTGAGTGACTAATGAACCTGAAACATAATTTGACTCTATTTTGCGTACTGCTTCTTGCAGTCCAAACTGCGAACGCAGAGTGGCTGGATTTCACCGGATGGGATGAATCCCTGATTACAGGTGGAGGTCAGACTTTCAATAACGTCTGCGGCGATACAAATGTGACCGTGACCGGCACAACAAGCTCCTTTGCCACATCTTTCAGCGGTGACGACATATTCATCGGCGGAAACACGGATTCGCTTTCTTTTACGTTTACCTTCGACGCTCCTGTCAACGCGATGATGGATATTCACACGCTTGATTCGGATGAAGTGTTGACGATCACGGGCGGAAATCCTGCGACTTATAACCACGTCTTTGGCAACATGCCAAACCAGTCGGGAAGCCTCGTTCTTTCGGGTACCGCCTATGGAATCAGCCCCACGGGTGCGAGTCACGGAGAGATTGACCTCGGAACGGTATCGTCGTTTACGGTTTCCTATGAAGCACTCAAAGACAACAAGTTTGACCGCTTTAGCGTCGGTTGCTCGGAAGTTGTCCCCGAACCTGGCACGCTGATGCTCATCCTCCTGGGTGGAATGGCTATGGTGTGCGGGCGTCGCTCCTGATCGAGCGATTGGCAAC
>JBCCFQ010000933.1:0-1769 GCA_039029655.1 Pseudomonadota bacterium
CAACATCAATCGATCTCCCCGAGCGCTGATCACGGGTGCGTTATTACTCACAGGGCTGTCGTTCCTGCAACTGGGTCACCTAGGGTTCATCAATGGCAACGGTGACCCTCTAGGTTCTACCAACTATTTGTTTTGGCTCTTTATGACGCCACCTATGTTTTATCTTTTCTGTAGGGCCATATTGTTTGGGGACGCTCGTTTCACGCCATCGGCGCTGATTCATCTTGCGCCCGTACTCCTCATATTGATTCCCCGAACTGAGATCGCTATTTCGCTACTTTTTTGTGTTGGTACCGGCTACAGCCTGTGGTTGACTCACGTGATCTATACTCTGAGAAAAACCCGTCAAAGGTTTAGGTTTGAGTTGTTCTTCTTAAGCTTATTTACGGTCTTGGCCATTGGGGTGTTGGTCTTGGGTTTCTCTCTGCCCTATATGGACCCGGCCTTTTTCTATTACGCCTACGCGTTTGCCATCGGTCTAGCTATCGTTTTGGTAGTGGCTACTCTGTTGAGTTTTCCGGAACTCTTATCAGAGCTCGCTGAGGCTGCGAAACTCAGTTATGCATCCTCTACACTCCAAGATGTGAATGTGGTTGAGAGAAAACGTCAGCTGGATGAACTGATGTATCAGGATAAGTTGTTCAAACAAGAAAGCCTCAATCTCTCCACTGTCGCCGAGGCCATTGAGCTCAGCGCCCACCAGCTCTCGGAGTTGGTTAACACTGAATATAAAATGAGTTTTTCGCGGTTTGTCCGGGAACACAGGGTTCGTGAGGCGGAACAGCTGCTTGCCCAGGAGCCTAATGTGTCGATTCTTGCCATCAGCATGGAAGTGGGGTTTAAGTCTCAATCCAATTTCTATGCTGCCTTTAAAGAGATCACTGGAAGATCTCCTGGTAGCTATCGAAACGCCTAAAATCCAACCCAAGAAGGCTTCCTCTCCCCCTAAATGATCATTTAGGAAGCCGCTAACATACTGAAAAAAATCAACTTATTAGAATCTTGCTCGCTTTCTATCAAGTCGGAGGTATCCCCCTGTCTGTGTCGCTAAGTTGCCTTTCAACACGCAGCGAAACGGCTGCATTAGCTAAGCAACTTAATGACCAAGAGGTGAAACATGAGCAACTCAAAACAACAAAAACATATTCTGATCGGTGGCGGCAGCGGCTTCATTGGAAGGGCATTAACGGAGGCACTCCGGGCTCGGGGTGATCGGGTAACGATAGTCTCACGGGTCGAGGGTATCGATCGAATCACCTGGGAGCAGGTACAGGCGCAGGGCATTCCAGAGTGTGATGTGGTGATCAATCTGGCAGGCAAGCACATCTTGGATATGCGTAGAGTTTGGACTAGAAACTACCGGGAAGAAGTGATTCGTTCGCGGGTTGAGACCACAGAAGCTTTGGTGAGAGCCATCAATAAGCAAAACAACCCGCCAAGTACCTTTATCTCAACCGCAGGTAAGTGTTTTTACGGGTCCCAAGGATTTCGTCGAGCGGAGCAGTATTTCGATCTCGACGAGTATTCCAACCCTGTAGGGTTGGACTTCCCTTCTGAAGTGGTACGACTTTGGGAAGCTGCGGCCGCCGGTGTGGATGACCAGAAGGTGCGGCATGTAAAAATTCGCTTGGGGATTGTCTTAGGTACAAAACCAAGTTACGCACGGAACACTCCCGAACAAAAGCGGATGGGTGCCTACGGGATCTTCCCAATGCTTCACCGGTTTTTTAAGCGAGGTCTAACTTTGAGCATGGGCAACGGCGTGCAAC
>JBCCFQ010000934.1:0-1760 GCA_039029655.1 Pseudomonadota bacterium
ATAAACCAGCCGCTAAAAAAAAGAACCACGCCGGCAATGGCGGTTAACACGATGGTCCCAACTGTTGCCATCAGCAAATAGCTCAGCAGCGTCGGGTCACCGGACAGGCTGAACAGTCCTCCCAGCTGCTTGATCCATGGCTCTGGCGCGAATTCAGGTCCAACGATGATGGCATCGATCGCGAACGTCGCCAGCAGGGGTGCCCCGAACATAAAAACGTACGCAACTGCCATGGCCAGAATCGCTATGGCGAATGGTTTGCGAAATCCTTCAGTGTGAGCCCAGAGAATTTTCGCTTTGGTGGTGTCTCTAACTTCAGTTTTTAGAGTGGCTTTAGACAAAATCAACTCCACGTAACACTTGTCTTGACGAAATGCGGAGCTGTTACCGGATGGGTTGTATCTTCGATGCCTTTAAGAAAAATCTCTTGAAGAACCTGTCGTTATTAACGATCTGAAGATCACAATGGAAGTAGGGTAGCAGACCCCGCAGCTTATTTTTTTAAACGCAGTGCATTTAAACAATAGTTTTTAAGCACTGTTTTTAAGCAAAGGGTATGTCGCACGACATACCACACGGGTGTCTCATTCGAACACGATGAGTTCTGTGTGGCGTCCTAGTGCCAGATTCTCACGGCTATCATGTTGGACATCGCTCCCAAAGGAAGAAGTGAAGTGAACGCATGTTATGCAAAACCCACGTGGATAGCAATGGCGCGATGCTTATCCACTGACACCATCGTGGCAACAGCGAGTTTGATGGTGCTTTGAAATCGGCATAGAATCATCTTGAAAGAACGATAAAAACTCTCTGCTCAGACAGGTGGTGTTGTGCGCACCGAAATACCCTTCAGTACTTTCACTCGCGAGCTGAACGTTCATCTGGATCGAATCAGCTACAACGAGCTTATCCCGGCGAGTGTGGTGGATGAGGAAGGGGTAGAGCGTTCCAAACAAGACAAGCTGAAGATCGGCACTGGTGACATTTATCGGCTGCTTCAGCCTTATCTTTCTGTACGGTTCATGGATCAGCTGCGAGCGGTATTCCCCCTCGCGATTTACCTGACGTTGTTTCAGATCTTCATTCTACAGACCGCAGTTACCGACGCAGGCATTATCACATTAGGTCTTATTGCCGTCATCATTGGACTGATGGTCTTTATGGAGGGGCTCAAGGTGGGCCTCATGCCGTTTGGTGAGTCACTCGGTACGTCGCTACCCGCAAAGGCGGGTCTCGCGGTCGTACTGGCCGTCGCGTTTTTGCTCGGTATCGGTGTGACATTTGCGGAACCGGCGATTGGCGCATTGCAAACTGCGGGTTCGTTGGTCGATGTTCAAAAAGCGCCTTATCTCTATACGCTGCTGACGGACTGGGCGGGTACCCTCGTGCTGGCAGTTGGCGCTGGTGTTGGGCTTGCTGCGGCGCTAGGTACACTGCGTTTCATCTATGGTTGGAGCCTGAAGCCGCTGATCTATATGACGTTATTGCCGGTGCTGGGTCTTTCGCTTTATCTCGCAACCGATGCAGAGTTGATGAAAGTACTCGGCCTTGCTTTTGATTGTGGTGCGGTAACCACCGGCCCGGTAACGGTCCCTCTGGTACTGTCCTTGGGCATTGGTATTGCGAACGCCGCCGGTAAAGCGGAAGACTCACTGTCCGGTTTTGGGATCGTCACACTTGCCTCGCTGTTTCCAATTATTGCTGTCATGCTGCTGGCACTCTATGTGTCCAGTCAGTACACACCGGACATGATCATAGAA
>JBCCFQ010000935.1:0-1756 GCA_039029655.1 Pseudomonadota bacterium
ATCTCCGTGGAGGAGGCGCTTCATGAGATCGTGGCGGACCACAGATCTGTAAAGTCGTTCGACGATTTGCCGACTGTCAGCGAAAGCTCTTTCTTTGCGCTCAACATAAGATAGACCAGAGGCATCAGGCAGCAACCTTTCAACCTGCGGGACTATTCCATTGTGCAAATGAATAAAAATAGTCAAAAGCTGAGACAAATTGGAATTGTTGTCGTTTCGAGTGTCGGCAAGCTGTGGCTCCGTAAGACCTCGAGAATCATGAGGTGGGGCTGAAGAGCGACCGATGTCCCTAAGCTCAGGTTTTGCCTCGGGTACGGTCGACGAACTCCGCGTCACGGGTCCTAGGCTGAGACTAGATCTGAATCTGTCGCCGTTTTCGCTTAGAGCATATGCTTGTCTAGCGGCTCGTGGGTGCGCGCCATACAAAGTGTCAAGATCAAGCTTTGGCGAACGGTTGTTCCTAAACGCGTCATGCGCAGTGGCAAAACTCGGCGACACCAGTGATGTTTGGATAATGTCATGTGCTACAAGTTGCGCGAGGTAAGTATATCCTGCAGGAATGTTCGGGTTTTCCCAGTTTGTTTTTGCCGTAGGTAGCGTGTTTTGCCATTCCCGTGATCCCAGCGACATTGCCCTTCCAAGCAACTGAGTCAGTCTCGAGTACTCGACTCTGGGGTGCTTCAATCGTGACGGTGGTTGAAACAATTGGTTTTTCTTTGGTGTTTTGAAAAAATTACAAAAACAATCCTCTTGCAAATGTCTCTCAGTTTTCTTTGACCCGATATCCTCGCTAATAATCTTGTAGTTGCCTAGTGCGCCGTGAGTATCCATCTTTGCCTCCTCAGATAGTTCTGAATGTACTTGCGCTATCGTGATTCAATCGTGAGTCTTTCAGAAAACACGCTTACTCTTGCACACTTTTTTGAGAAATCGATCATCAAGCCGGTGTCCTCTCCCCCTGATCTGGCCATTATTGTGCTGGTCCAGGAGGAGTTGGCCATGGCTCGGAAGCGTCAATCAGGTGAGGATGTGTTTCGTCTGGTGCGCCAGAATGAGTTGCAGCTCGCCTCAGCTTAGGATGAACCACAAGAAGGTCGAGCATTTGTGGTGTGAAGAGGATCTGCAGATACCTCAGCGTCATAAACGCCGGAAAAAGCTCTATCACAAAGATTGCTACATCGTTGTCCTACGACCCGAGTTTGCCAACCACGTCTTGAGTGTCGCCTTAGTTCACCACAAACTTAGAAAAGGGCGTCGCTACAATGTGCTTACTGTGTTGACAGATTAAATTCATCAAGAGCCACCGCGTTGCCGTTTCAACACCCTGTGGCCTACGGAACCGAACCACAGAACTGAATTTATCTAGGGGTGTCTGCGCGCCCATGTAAAATCAAGCCGAACTCGCAGGCAAAACAGAGCGCAGCAGGCCATTTCAGACACAAAATCGAAGGCTCGCATGCCGTATAAGTGCCATTTCCAGACTTGGGGCCTGCCGCTTGTCGGTGTCTGCTTTGTGATTTTAGTCTTCGCTCAGGCTCCCTTTCTCAGCCCCGCCAGTGGCGGCGAGAAAGGGAGCCAGAGCGATCAGGTCCGCAACCAAGTCAATCAAAGTACGCAGCTGTTCGGACAGGAACATATCCGGGCTCCAGATTGCAGCAATCTCCGCCGTCAGCTTGTTTCCGCCAGCTTCGACGGGCAAACAGGTAAGGCCTCGAAGATCAGTCTTAGCGGTAAACGGCAGAATCGCGCTGCCAAT
>JBCCFQ010000936.1:0-1752 GCA_039029655.1 Pseudomonadota bacterium
CGCTTTAGACCCCTCGGAAATGGGACTAGGACCTGTACACGCTAGCATTCCATTAATGGCAAAACATCACCTTAGCCTTGATGACATCGACTATTGGGAAATAAACGAGGCTTTTGCTGGCCAGGTATTGGCGTGTTGTGCAGCCTTAGCGGACGAACAGTATTGCCGCGAAGAATTGGGGTTGGCAGCTGCCGTGGGGAAACTAGATTCAGAACGTTTAAACGTCGACGGTGGCGCTATTAGCCTGGGCCACCCCGTCGGTGCCAGTGGAGCGCGAATTGTGTTGCATCTATTGCACGTATTAAGGCGCAACGGTGCCAAGAGAGGAATCGCAACATTGTGCATCGGTGGTGGACAAGGCGGTGCCATGTTGTTGGAGAGCGAGGCGGATTCATGACAGACACCAACGAAAAACAAAATGCCGTAGATCCAAACACACATTGGAAACTGGATGTCGACGAAGTCGGAGTCGCATGGCTGGGTTTCGATCAAGCCGATGCAGGTACCAATGTGTTGTCTCAGGAAACCATGACCGCCTTAGGACTTCGGATCCAGGAGTTATCCCGCAAACTGCCAAAGGCATTGGTCATTTACTCTGCTAAAAAAATTGGTTTCGTTGCCGGTGCCGACATTAAGGGATTTCTCACGCTCACTAACCAAGACGAAGCGACTCGCTTGGTACGTTCCGGACAAGACGTCATGACCGATCTCGAGCGCTTGCCCTGCACTACCGTGGCTATGATTAACGGTTTTGCATTGGGCGGTGGTTTAGAGCTCGCGATGGCCTGCGACTATCGGGTGGTCGTGGATGACGACAGCGCACGGCTGGGCTTACCAGAAGTCAAGTTGGGCCTGCACCCGGGTTTTGGTGGCACGGTGCGCACCATCAAGTTATGTGGCCCCGTGGCCGCCATGGACATGATGTTGACTGGACGGGGCTTACGACCAAAGTATGCAAAAAAAATTGGTCTTGTGGACCAGGTGGTTCCTGCTCGTCACCTAAAACGCGCTGCTCAAATTATGGCTGAGAAAGCCAAACCAAAACGTAGCAGTAAGGCAAAGGATCGTGTTCTAAATACACGGCCCGGCAGAAAATCCATGGCCAAAATGCTGGAGCGACAAGTATCAAAGAAAGCCAGAAAGGAACACTACCCGGCGCCTTTCGCCATGATCAAACTCTGGCGAGATCATTATGAAGGTAGCGATCAGTCACGTTACGAAGCAGAGGCCAGGTCCTTTGCCGAAGTCATGCTCACACCAACGGCAAAAAATTTGGTGCGCGTATTTTTTCTTCAAGACAGACTTAAGGCATTAGGTAAGCAATCCAAACAAAGATTCTCTAGCGTTCACGTGATTGGCGCTGGCGTCATGGGTGGTGATATTGCCGCTTGGTGCGCATTGCGTGGTCTTAATGTCACGCTTCAAGATAGGGAACCCAAATACATCGCCCCTGCTATTAGCCGAGCCACGAAGTTATTCGAGAAGAAACTCAAAGAACCAAGGCTGGTACAGGCGGCAAAAGATCGACTGATGCCTGACATGAAGGGCATGGGCGTGGCCGGTGCAGATGTCGTTATCGAAGCGATCTTTGAAAACGTCGAGGCAAAACAAACCCTCTATAAAGAACTAGAACCAAGAATGAAAGCCGACGCGATACTGGCCACAAACACCTCCAGCATTCGGCTAGAAACGCTGAACACTGTATTGAAGAAACCCGGGCGGCTAATTGGTCTGCACTTTTTCAATCCAGTC
>JBCCFQ010000937.1:0-1750 GCA_039029655.1 Pseudomonadota bacterium
CCACGGCGTCCAAGTCATCCAAGGTTTGGATCTTACTGGTGGCGTGACGTTCCAGTGCCAAGCTAAGCTCTTGCTTCGCAATTCCGACACCATTGTCGGTTAGCCGAATACGCTTGTGTCCACCCTGACGCACTTCCAAGTCAACTGCTGTAGCCTTCGCATCCAAAGAATTTTCCACAAGTTCTTTGACCACCGAGGCGGGCCGCTCGATAACTTCACCGGCAGCGATTTGATTAATGAGTTGAGAGGGAAGTCGGCGGATAGGCATCCGCGCAGGATATCAGATGGGAAAAGTAAACTTAAATGGCACCTGGAATCCTAAGTCGTTGCCCAATTCTTATGGCATCCCCGCGTATTCCATTGGCGGCACGAAGGCGGCTTAAGGACACATTGTAGCGTTCGGCAATTTCCGACAGGGTATCGCCGTTTCTGATGACGTGCTGGACCGGGGCAGGCGGTCTGGGTCGGCGCAAACTTGCCACCTTGGTATTGGGCGGAGGACTCTCTTGGAAATAACCATGAATACCCCGCATGATGGCTTGAGCTAAAGCCTGTTGATGATTTGAATCTCTAAGCTTAGCCGCCTCGCTGGGATTGGAGATGAAAGCAGCCTCGACGAAAATCGATGGCAAATCCGGCGACATCAATACCACGAATCCGGCTTGCTTAACCGACTGAGAATGCAACCGATTGACAGTCCCAATCTCTCTCAATACTTTTCTAGCCGCCTGCATGCTGGCGGATATAGTTGCGTTTTGCGAAAGATCCAATAGCACAGAGGCCAATAAGTCATCTTTGTCAGCCAGTTTTACGCCACCGGCCAAGTCTGCTGCGTTTTCTGTCTTAGCCAACCATCGTGCAGCTTCACTGGTTGCACCCGATTGGGATAGGACATAAACCGAGGAACCTCGGGCCCGTATGTCATGAAACGCGTCGGCGTGGATAGACACAAATAGGTCAGCATTTGCTCGACGCGCTTTGGCAGCGCGACCTTCTAAGGAGATGAAGGTATCCCCTTCCCTGACCATATAGGCTCGCATACCAGGTTGCTGGTCTACCAGCTTGGCCAGTCGTTGAGCGATGTTCAAGACGATGTCTTTTTCCCGCAACCCTCCAGGCCCAGAGGCACCAGGATCTTTTCCACCATGGCCCGCGTCAATGGCCACAATAATGTCTCGGGTTTTAGGCTTAGGGGCTGCCATCTGTCGCACACCATCCCTAGGCACTAAATCAATGACTAAGCGATGCCCAAAACCAGACGACGGCTTTAATAAAAAACTTCTGGGTTGTACGGATTTGGCCACATCAAACACAACCCGCAGCTGGCTATTGGGTTTGGTGGCATATCGAATTTGTTTCAACAGCCCGTTAGGGTCACCCGTTTTTATCTGGGAAGCAGTTTTGGTGCCAAGAAGATCGACAACAACTCGATGGGGTTTATCTAAGGTGAAGAGGTTGTGCTTTAGTGGCTGGTCTAAGTCCAAAACGATACGTGTTTTTTCGGCGTCGGTGGATACCCGTATGCCGTGCAATTCAGCAGCGCCCCCCCAAGCAGCTTGGGATCCGGCAAGGAACACCAACATCAATGGACAGATGAATTTCATGAATACGCTTTGGCTTTTTTTCCATGAAACCACTAACGCCTATGAATTTCAAGTTTATTAGAGATATACAACGTTTACTTGAGATTCACATTGAGCTTAGCCAACCATTCCTCCCCATGGGGTGTTAGTGGCTGTACTTCAATCCA
>JBCCFQ010000938.1:0-1749 GCA_039029655.1 Pseudomonadota bacterium
CCATACCCATTTTTTCCGCGATTTTTACTGATCAACAACTGAGTGAATTTCAGAAAACCGTGCTGCTTGAGCTTAGAGTGCCGCGAATTTTGCTAGCCGCCATGGTGGGCACTGCGCTGTCAGCTGCCGGGGCTTCATTACAAGGATTGTTTAGAAATCCGTTGGCGGAACCACAGTTGATTGGTGTTTCGTCGGGCGCTGCGTTAGGCGCAATTAGCATGATCGTTCTCGGTTCTCGCCTTGGTTTACCTGAGTATCTCGGACCCTATTCATTACCCATCGCGGCAATGCTAGGTGCGCTGCTGGTGACAACCGCCTTGTATGGATTCGCACGCAGTCGGGGTGAATCGGGTATTGCCACGATGCTGCTTGTCGGTATCGCCATCAATGCCATCGCATCGGTTGGTATCGGTTTTTTCACCTGGATCGCAAACGATGGGGAGCTTCGGTCGCTGACCTTTTGGACATTAGGTAGTTTCGGCGGAGCCCAGTGGGACACCGCTTTACCGGCAATCATTTTTATCGCTCTGGCATTAGGCGCTTTGTTGCCCAATGCAAATCAGTTGGATGTCCTGCAGCTGGGTGAAACCGAAGCAAAACGATTGGGAGTTTCTGTACCCAGGCTTAAAAAACGCGTGGTATTCGGTGCTGCTGCCGCCGTAGGTGCCGGTGTCGCGGTGTCGGGCATCATCGCCTTTGTCGGCTTAATCGTGCCCCACGTGGCCAGGATGCTTGGTGGAGTACACCATGGCTATCTAATACCAGGTTCAGCCCTCTTGGGTGCATCCCTTATGGTTACTGCAGACTTAGGCGCACGCACCATTGTCGTGCCTGCGGAAATGCCGGTGGGGCTCATCACCAGTGCAATTGGTGCGCCTTTCTTTTTGTGGCTTATCGTTCGGTTACGAGGACGAAGATGATGCTTGCTGGCAAAGGGGTCGGGATCAATGCGTCGGGTCGATGGCTTATACAAGACATCGACATCGACGTTTCGCCTGGTGAGCTACTGGTGGTTGTTGGTCCAAACGGCGCGGGTAAAACAACTTTGTTGGGTGCACTTGCTGGTGATCGATCTGTGGACCAAGGTCTGGTGTCTCTCGCTGACGAAAACATTAATGACTTATCACTGGGGAACTTGGCCGGTCAACGTGCGGTAGTCAGTCAACCCGTAAGCCTAGCTTTCGACTATACCGTAGAGGACGTTGTGTCCATGGGTTGGCGACAAACCGAACGGTATGGTGAGCAAGCAAGGGCAAACGCCTTAGAAGACGTATTAAAAGAATGCGAATTAGTGACACTGATGGATCAGGTCTATATGACGTTGTCCAGCGGCGAAAAACAAAGGGTAAGTTATGCCCGAGGCTTGTTACAGGTCTGGCGGCCGCAAGGTGATAACACAGATGCCCGATGGATGCTGCTGGATGAGCCAACGGCTAATTTAGACATAGCCTACAGCGTGGAGATGCTGGAGTCATTGAAACGCTATGCCGCATCCGGTCTGGGTGTCATGGCAATTTTGCATGATCTCAATCTTGCTGCGCGTTTCGCCGATCGGGTTTTACTACTCGACTCTGGCAAGACCGTGGCTATCGGCACGGCAGAAGAGGTCATGACCAGTGATAGGCTTAGTGAAGTCTATCGAACTCAAGTTTTGGTGGAGCACAATACCAAGCTCAATCGTTTGGTAGTACTCACGTAATGTAGAGGTAAAGACATGTTTGTAGCTATGAACCGGTTTCGTATCGCAAA
>JBCCFQ010000939.1:0-1741 GCA_039029655.1 Pseudomonadota bacterium
GTCGGAAAGTGGGTAACCAATGCTACAGGGCCACCAACTTTCACCAGCGCAACTATTGCGCAGGCGATAGACAAAACCGCAACGACTAGGGTTTGTACAAAATCCGACGCAACAACACCCCAGGCTCCGGAGATCACTGAGACAAATAATACTGTTAGGCCGGTAAGCACGATAGTCAGACCAATTTCCGCATCAAATACAGCGCTTGCGAACACACCTAGGGCGTTCAGCCAAATGCCCGCATTGATCAAGGTAAAGATGATCAATGCCCAGGAGAAGAACAGTTCGTTCTGATCCCCGAATCGTCGACGGATGGCTTGGGTGGGCGTGTCCACTCGCATTTGGCGGAAACGATGGGCGAAATACGCCCAACCGCAGAAGTAAGAAAAGGTGTTGGCAAAAAACACCAAACAGACGGCAAAGCCATCGGAAAACGCTTTGCCTGCGGCACCGGTGAAGGTCCAGGCGGAGAATTGCATCATGAATGCCGTTGAACCCACCATCCACCACAACATGCGACCGCCACCCCGAAAATAGTCACTAGTGGATTGCTTTGCCATTCGCTTGAAGGCAAAACCAATTCCAACAACCAGCAGGAAGTAGCCAGTGATTACGAGATATTCATAGATCAAGCGATCAACCTTTAGTTTCGTTGCTTGCCGACGTGGGCAAGTATCACCGCTGCAAAAATTTGTCAGTTGAGATGGCTAACGTTCACCCAATTTTCATTCGATCTAATGATGTCGATGAGTTGTTGGTAGTGACTCCCTTCTTTGAAGGTCTGATAAGGTGCTACCGGTTGGCCTTGGATGTCCTTGAGGAATTCGCGGATCAGGTAACACCAATTTCTTTCCGTGTCCCCCTCAACATCAGGTATATCGGCTTTAATGTCTTCGGGCAGTTTGAGTTTCGCCCATTCCTTGTTCTCGCTGTAAAGGAACAAAGGGCCGCTCCCGTAATGGCCTTCAATGTGGATCGCCCCTTTACTGCCGTAAATGACCATGTGGTCATTGTTAAAGCGTGGGTTTAGACCGCCGTGTTTAAACAACACAGAAACAGGTTTTGCAGCGAAAGGACTCTCAATTTGCGCTAAGACCGCGTAACTCCACTCTACATTGGATTTTCCCCACTTGAGCGTTGGATCGTTGAGGTCTTCAGGAATGAGCGAACGACGTGTTTTGAAGTTATGGACACCTTCGACAATAGGGGCTCTTCCCAGGTCGTCTCTGACCTCGCCCATAATTGAGAGTATTTCCTCTCCGACGACTGATGTGACTATTGAGAGCTTGTGAGTGAAGTTATTGTTTAGTCGGCCACCGCCGTCTTCCTTTCGATGGGACCAACCAAAAGGAATGTCACGCTCTAAGTTGAAATGCGAGATACACTCGATCTCAAGTGGTTCGCCGATTGCTCCTTCTGACACAAGCCGCTTTGCATGTAGAACATGGGGCATGTATCGAAACGTCGCTGCAAAGGCGGTCTTAACGCCTGTTTCCACAGCCATTTCATACAGCATCTTTGCGGTGGCACCGCTTTCTGTCAGTGGTTTATCGCAGAAGACATGGCAGCCCTTCGCAATGGCCTGCTTGATGGGGTCCACGTGGGCGCCACCCGGTGTTCCAATGGAAACGATGTCGGGCTCGCACTCCGTTAGGGCTTGTTGCCAATCGGTACCCGCGTAGGGAATGTTGAGTTTTGCCGACGCCGAGGTCAGCGTGGTTCGCAACGACGACTGGGCCGA
>JBCCFQ010000940.1:0-1738 GCA_039029655.1 Pseudomonadota bacterium
CTTGATGTTGAGGCATCGGGCTGATCTTTTGAATACACAGTTCAAGAATCCCCTGGGAGATGTGTCGTATCACGTGGCTTGCCATTTGCGGGTGCAAAACGTTGGTTTGAAGACTCGTGATGTGCTGCAACTGATTCCAGACACTAAAGTAATGCCCATCGAGCGCTGTGCGGGCCACGATGGTACCTATGCCGTGAAGAAAGAGTTTCACGAGGTTGCCAGCAAGATCGCAAAACCCGTTGTTCGCAAAGTGGAAGGAGCTAAGGCCGCCTACTATGCTAGTGATTGCGCAATGGCGGGTCATCACATTCATAACACCATGGGGGGCGATAAACCACCCACCCACCCAATGAAACTACTACGTATGGCGTACGGGATTTAACAACATGGGAAAACTGCAACCGTCGGATCTAATGACTTTAGAGACTTATGCCAAGGCCAGGGCGGACTTTAGGCAAGATGTCATGGCTCACAAAAAGCCACGACGTATCCCCATTGGAGAGCATATCAGTCTCTACTTTGAAGACCGCCTTACTATGCATTATCAGGTTCAAGAGATTCTTCGCACCGAGAAAATCTTTGAAGAAGATGAAATACGCCAGGAGTTGGAAGCGTACAATCCATTGATTCCAGACGGGACAAACTGGAAAGCCACCATGATGATTGAATACGTGGATGTGGATGAGCGTCGCGCCGCGTTGGCACAGTTAACGGGTATTCAGGATGTTGTAGCCGCCATGGTGGGAACCTTGGACCCTGTGTTCGGCATTGCCAATGAAGACTTGGACCGAGAGACCGAAGAAAAAACCTCATCTGTGCATTTCTTGAGATTTGAGCTAACTTCATCTCACATTGAAGCGCTCAAGGGTGGGGAGTCCTTACATTTTTCCGTCAATCACCCGAAATACGACTTCGCCACCGATAATTTGTCTGGCCCACAACGGGATAGCTTGATTGCTGACTTGGACTGAATCTCGAAAGGAATCTTGAGATCCGTTGGGGTTTGCGCCGGCGGCGAAAATAGCGCATCTCCAGAGGGTTATCGGTCCGGTTACCTTGAGGCGGTGGTTCTGGTTTGTCCTTTTCAATTCACAGGCTTCACCCTTTCCGTACCCGAAAACAACGCGACCCCACCATCCCCGGCACAAAGTATTTTTTGAGACCGCTTCTGTGCCTGCTAGAATCCGCCAGTTCGCAACACTGACTGGTAAGCTAGCCATCCTATGAGTAAGTCTTATAAAGCGGCCGACATCGAAGTCTTAAGTGGACTTGATCCGGTTCGTCGCCGTCCGGGTATGTATACGGACACCACTCGTCCCAATCACCTTGCCCGCGAAGTAATTGACAACAGCGTTGATGAAGCTATCGCTGGTCACTGCCGACGCATCGATGTCAAAATTTTCAAAGACGGGTCTATGGAAGTCAGCGATGACGGGCGGGGTATGCCTGTGGACATTCATCCCAAAGAAAAGATGCCTGGGGTAGAGCTCATCCTCACCAAACTTCACGCCGGTGGAAAGTTTTCGAATCAAAGCTATGAGTTTTCCGGTGGTCTCCATGGCGTCGGCGTGTCTGTTGTTAACGCACTATCGAAAAATCTTGAGGTGTGGGTAAAGCGTGGTGGAAAGGAATACAACATCTCCTTTAAGGGAGGTAAAAAGAGCTCCAAGCTAGAGGTGGTTGGGAAAGTAGGGAAAGCTAATACGGGTACTACCCTGCGATTCTGGCCCGATCCACA
>JBCCFQ010000941.1:0-1737 GCA_039029655.1 Pseudomonadota bacterium
ATTGGAAGAGTCGTCTATCTTTACCTCCATGAGCACTGCCGTTGAATGGACCACTGAAGCCAAAGTCTGTTTAAAAGAAATTCCATTTTTTGTCCGTCCAGCTGCCCGTAAAAAAATTGAGAAATTTGCTCAGGAAGCAGGTGTGACCAAAATTACCGTTGAAGTCTATGAACAAGCCAAACAAAAGTTTGGTTAATCACCGTTTATAGAATCAAGAGTTTTCTGTGGATAGGTAACGATGGAATGTTTGCGTTGGTTTTGCTTACTTAGTCTGATTTTTCTCTTACAAGCTTGCAGTAGCTTTGGCACTGTGCCACCGCAGGCAGTGGTAGAGCGGGCCTTGGCTCTGAAAATGGCCGAAACTCAGCAAGCGCTGATTACCCATTTGGCTCCCAAAGTCCCTCAACTACCTAACTTTAAGCTTCGCCAGGTAGAGGTCACCCTGAGAGAAGTTGAAAACAACGATGTCTTTCATGTGCAGGGCACCTATCAAGCTGTCATTCAACTGACTAGTCGAGAAAAAAAAGAATCCGGTCCCTTTGATCTTTACATTGTCAGGGAACAGACCGAAGACACGGTCAGCTGGTTCTTGTTGTCAGATGATGAAAGAGAACTCTTAGTAACAAACCCCAGATAGGGTCGCGTGTGGTGCGTTCCTACAGAGTGCTATCCATCACCGTCTGGGCGACACTCACAGGCATATCTGAAAAATATCGTCGCTGAAACTGTTCTTCTTGTAGACTCGACAAAAACAAATGTAAGCTCACCTGCTGTTGTTCTGTCGAATCTGCTAACTCAGCATCGTACACAAGAGTTATGGTTGCAGATGGTAACAGTGGTTGAAGCCCCCTCCCGCTAACGCTGCTTCCTTTATTAAGGGGGACTAGGAGAGAACCCTCAAACCCTTCAGGTCCATTTAGATGAGCATCCTCGCTTTCCCTATCCCGGAATCCCAAACTCCCCAACGCTACTAGCCCGATTTGTAAAGATGCCTCACCCAACTCCAGTTTTTCCATCAGCTCTGCCATGGTGATTTTTGTTCCTGTCCGTGCCAGATACTTTGCAATTCCCGCCAGTTGCTTCCACACCTCTACCGGAGCCTTGGGTTCAGGCCGTTCATAGGCCAACACCAGGGGCGTTTGCCGTTGGGTAGCCTGGTGAAACCAGGGTCGTAACTCTTGCCAAGTTGTCGGACACTGAGTAACCACTAGGGCATCCGCCAAATCTGTTTCGGTAGACTGGGCGCGGCGGTCAATTACTTGTTGTGCCGCAAACGATGCAATAACTTCAGTATCTACAGCCCGCACATCGATTAAACGTACCTCATAGCCTCCATACTGGGGCTTTTTCTGCCGGGAATAGGCATTAAAATCCAGCTCCACCACTACATCACAGCGACCTACGGGCAGCTCATCTTTGTAGTGGCCCCACCACAGACCTGGAAATCCGGCTGTGAATGTATCGTCCTTGAGCAAAAAGTGGGTTTTGATAAACCTGAGCTTGCGCTTGGACACCGGATCTTTGATCTTTTGGTGCCAGGTATGGTCAAACCAGGCATTGCGAATTAGCAGTCGTGGCACCGGGTTACCCATGCCGTAGGGTTCGAGTAAATTCAGCTGCTGAAACAAGCCCTTACCCAGCTCACAAACGCTGATTTCGAGATCGATGGATATAGTGGGTCCAGATGGGACGTTTACCTGTCGCAGGTGACGGTTCAGGGCATCGGCAAACAGACCA
>JBCCFQ010000942.1:0-1732 GCA_039029655.1 Pseudomonadota bacterium
CTTAGACTTTAGGGGACGACAGGATGCTTTTTTTAAGAAGCAGATACCGCTAAGCTTTAGATCAAGGAAAAGAGTACAGCTCCATGAAATACATTGCAGTAGTGGCCGTTTTATTGAGTTTAGCGGCATTGGTTTGGCTAAACCGAGAAGGCGAACCAACCCAATCACCGGAAATCCCTGGTGCTACGCCCGCGGAAACGGTAGTAGACACAAGACCCTCAGATACTGACCCAGTGGTTACAAGCCCATCCATCGCCACCCCTGTGGAAGTGACTCCAGCAACGCCCGATCCCACCCCTATAGTGTGGACGCCTGAGGCCTTCGGCTATGGAGACACCACGGCCTATGATGCCTACTCCGAACAAGCGCTGATTGCACTGATGGAAGACAATGGAGATCCTCTTGCCGCTACCGCCTTTGTCAATCGGCTTGAGGCTCAGGGGGAATACGGGACTATTGTTCACATGTCATATCTGTACCGCTTGGTGGGATCCACTGCGGCCATCAACAAAATGTTGACCTGGGAAGATTTTGAATGGGGTGACGCTAACCAAGCATTGGAACTGGCGATGTTTGCCCAACGCCTCGGCGATACGCAAACCGTCGTATCCACTGAAGGATTTACTGAGGAAGAAGTGCGTGAAGCCTGCTCCAACGCCACTCAGAGTTTTGACCAGGAAAATCAACAGCGATTAGAAAGGGGATGGCAGGAGTTTCCAAGCCCCAGCATCGTCTCTGACTGTCCTTAACGACTTTCCGTCAAGCGTCCATCTTCCAGAGTTAACACACGATCCATGCGCGACGCCATTTGGGTATCATGGGTAACGACAATAAGACACGTACCTATTTCTCTATTCAGCTCAAGCATCAAATCGAATACTTGATCCCCGGTCTTTCCGTCGAGATTACCCGTGGGCTCATCCGCCAGCACCAGAGCAGGATTAGTAATCAGCGCCCGGGCAACCGCGGCTCTTTGGCGTTCACCGCCGGAGAGTTCCCCAGGCTTGTGAGTCAAACGCTCACCTAAACCAACTCTGGATAACAACTCCCCTGCTCGCTGCTTCACCGTTGTTAGTTCGGTCTTGCGTATCAGCAAAGGCATCGCGACGTTTTCCAAGGCGGTAAACTCGGGTAGCAAGTGATGAAACTGATAGACAAAACCCACTGCATGGTTTCGATGTAGCCCGCGCTCTGCATCGCTCATGCCGGTGATGTCTTTACCCATTATTTTTACATCTCCTTGGGAAGGCACATCTAAGCCGCCCAGCAAATGCAACAAAGTGCTCTTACCCGACCCAGAAGCACCAACAATGGCAATGCGGTCTCCCTTTTTGGCAACGAAATTGATTCCCTTGAGCACCTCCAAAGCGCGTTCGCCTTCGGAGAAAGACTTGACCAACTCATGACACTCGAGAACGGTAGTTTGGTCAGTCATAACGCAGTGCCTCCGCCGGTTGTACGCGAGCAGCTCGCCAGGATGGATACAAAGTAGAAAGAATGGACAACACTATAGCGGTGAGGCAAATGGTGACCACATCCGAAACTCGAATCTCTGAAGGTAAACTGCTTAAGAAATACACTTCCGACGACACCAACTCTGTTGCCAAGATACCCTCCAACCAACTGACTATGGGTTCAGCCTGCAGCGCCAGTAGCAAACCCATGACTAACCCCAACAGGGTACCGATGACCCCCACCAAGGTTCCCTGAACCAAAAACGTTCCCATAATAC
>JBCCFQ010000943.1:0-1729 GCA_039029655.1 Pseudomonadota bacterium
AGGAACACTTGGACGGGAAGAATAATCGGTTATCAGAGCTGCATCGGAGCCGGGCATGTCCGCGGAAATTTCACCGGTGCTTTCGACGACCAGTCCAGCAGTCGGGCGGCGTAACATGGCTTTTTCATCTTCGCTCAGATTGACCAATGGTGAACCGAGAATATCGAGCTGGGTTTCTAGTTTAGCAGAATCAATGGCCAGTGCATTGAGTTCCTCCAAAGCGAGGCGCTTAGCAACGTCGCGTCGCGTCTGTTCTTTGAGTTGTCGCGTCACAATGTCGCGCAGCATGACATTTTCTTGCTTCAAGTTGGTAATCTCTTCCCCACTGGTGGCTTCGTCCAATTTAGTCTGAACTTCAGCCAGTTGCTGGCGAAATTCTTCATTGGTCTGGCGTAGCGCCGTGTTTTCCTGTTTAGCGAGTTGGAGTTGACCCTGAATTTTGTTAACCTGCTCCTTGAGGTTCATGACGGAGTTTACGGATCCGCCGCCCTGGATACCACCGATCAAGCTTTCAGCTTTACTTAGCTGACCTTTGAGACGCTGGTTTTCCTCCATCATCATGGCGATTTTCTCATCGGTAGTGCCTTCCAAAGCGACCTTGATCTTACCTTCCAGATCCTGAACTCGGGAACGCAGCTGGGCTGCTTCTGTGCGAGCAGTTTCCAGTTGACTGCGGGTCATGTCCAACTGGCTTTCCAGATCGCGGATACGAGATTTCATTTCATCCGGAGTTGTATTGATCAGTGCGGCATTGGTGGAAAGGGCAGCCATACTTTGGTCGGACGGCATTCCGGGTTCAGCCAGTGGCGATGGGGCCTGTTGGTCGAGTTGCTGAGAAGGTGTCAGGATCGGTGCGACGGGCTCGGTAGGAGGAGCAGGTGCTGGAGAGGGGGGGGGAATCAAATCGCTTGGAATGGGGGCGATCACTTCCGAGGGGTTCTCATTCACTTCGTTGGCTAATAAATTGATTTTGTCGTCAGTATATTTAATTCGGAATTGAACGATACTGGGTTGCCAGTTCGGGAACTTATCCTGCATCTCTTTGAGACGCAGGTTGCTGACCTTGTAGCGTTCATAGGCGGACGACTTCTGGCCAGCAGGTTCCAGCTTGTCTGCTTCTTGGATGAGCAGATAAATTTTAAGATATTGGTCCTGTGGTAATTCTTGCGAAAAACCAGTTTGGATCAAAAGACAGACGCCTAATAAGGCGCCGACAAAGATGCGCTTAATTGTCATGGGGCGAAATTTAACACCTTTTACTGTAAAAAATCAACCCCTATGTTCATGAGCAAGGATTTACAGTAATTTTTCATCGTAACGGTAAAGTCACACTAGAATGTCGGTGAGGGCGTTGACTCGATGCATTACTTCTGTTAATAACTTTTGCGTCCGAGCGACTTATACTTATGAATATGGCACTCGATTCGTCGGTTTTGGTTTTAAATCGGCTGTGGCAAGCGGTAAATATCTGCTCCGCACGTAGAGCTTTCTCTCTGGTCTATTCTGGCCACGCTCAGGTGGTGGATACGACCGAGGGCAGTTATCAGACGTTTGGTTTCGAAGAATGGCGTGATTTATCTCAGGAACAAGAAGAGGGCCCGGATTTCATCCATTCCCTCAACTTCAGAATTCGGGTGCCCAAGATCATCGTATTAATGGTATTTGATAAATTACCGCGTAAGGAGGTCAAACTCACCCGGCAGAATATATTTATGCGGGATCACTTTCA
>JBCCFQ010000944.1:0-1726 GCA_039029655.1 Pseudomonadota bacterium
GAATGGTGGAGGTTCGTGGACAAAGCTCAAAGGCAACGTGCCTAACATCCCGTTTCGAGATTTGGTCATTCAAACTCGTGAAAACGACTTAGTCGGGGCGACCTTTGGTCGGAGTTTTTACATCCTAGATGACTATACGCCTCTCAGAGACGTGACAGACAGTATGTTAAAGAATGACTCAATGCTTTTTCCCGTGCGTAAAGCACACTGGTATGTGCCCAAACGGCCGCTTGGATGCGATGAGCCTGGATGTGGTGGTTCACAAGGTGACGGATTCTATATTGCCGAAAATCCGGACTTCGGTGCGACCTTTACCTACTATTTGAATGAAGAGCTGAAAAACAAAGAAGACCAACGTCGTGAAGCCGAAAAGGAAAAAGAAAAAAACAATGAAAATGTGACTTTCGCGTCCTGGGAAACCATCTTGTCAGAACAAAGAGAAGATGATCCCGCTATGGTACTTGTGGTCAAAGACAGTGAGAACAATGTGGTTCGCATGGTTGATGGCCCAGTTAAGGCGGGTTTTCACCGAGTCAGTTGGGATCTTAGGTATCCACCGATACAGGCCTGGGTACCAGACGACCAATTTGATGAGAACGCAGCCGGTGTTCTCGTGGCTCCCGGTCAATTTAGCGTCACTCTACACAAACGTACAGATGGCACAATGACACAAGTTGGCGAGTCCCAAACCTTCGATGTCGTGTCAATTCGCGAACCTACCTTGGCGGGTAGTTCTCAACCGGAACGTGTGTCTTATGAGAATCGGGTTGATGAATTGATTCGTGCTTCCAGCGGTACCGTAAAGGCCATTGACGCCATGGTTTCAGAACTAGACGCGATGATGCAGGTTTTGATGCGTTCACGTACCGATGGTGAGTTCTACGGATCCGCCAACTCCATCAAACAACGTGCAATCGTGCAAAAAGAGCGACTCACGCCCAACCAAACCAGATCATTTTTCCAAGAGTTTGATGAGTTGCCACTCACTAATCGACTATGGCACGCGCGCTTTGCGGCTCGGTCTAATGCCTATGGGCCTACCCCTGAACAGACGGAGTCAATGGAGATCGCGCAAAGCCTATATGCGGATGTGAAAAATCAGCTCAACAGTTTGTTTGGCGAATACGATAATCTAAAGCGAGCCCTGGATGATGCAAGTGTGCCTTGGTCTCCGGGACGGGGTGTTCAATAAGTAAGGTATTGTTTCGGAGCCTTCGGGCTCCGAAGCTTCTGCTAAAACCGCAGTCGGAATTGTGCGGTGAGATTGTGTCCGGTGGCATCGACCCCTGAGCCATGATGCCGATAACTTCGATCAAAAACGTTTTCGGCGCGAGCTTGAATGCTCCATTGCTCAGCCTCATATCCCACTTCAAAATTTAGGGTTGCCCAACCCGGTGTGCCGTTAGGGTCGATACGGTTATCGCGGGTGTCCCGAGGGCTCAAGCGATTTTGCGCGCTGGCAAAGCGAACAAAAGATTTGAATCGCCAGGGTGAATCGTGCTGATAGGTGGCGGATAGTTCACCGTGTAACGGGGGTATTCTGTCGCCCGGGAATTCTTGCCCCCCGGTTTGATCCTCACCAAAGGTGTAGTTGCTGACAAATCCAAACTGAAGTGAGTCTGATGCTTGCCATGAAACGGCCGCCTCGACCCCAGCAATTTCGGATCGATTGACGTTCCTGTTTTGTACAATTTCTCGCCCGTCGCCGTCGACATCACCGGTTTCA
>JBCCFQ010000945.1:0-1716 GCA_039029655.1 Pseudomonadota bacterium
ACACGGAGTCGGGATAGTTCCAATTGCCGCGTTCGATGAGTTCAAGGTCGTCGAAGAACACACCTACGATGGCTCGGAAGCGACGATCGGGATCGGTGCTAAAGCGAAGTTCGTGGGTCGTGCGTTCAACGCCAAAAAACTGATCTACAAACAGGTTTGGTCGACCACAGTCAGTAAACATCTGTGTGGCGTAGCCTGCATAATCGCAAATGTAATAAGGAATAAACGGTCCGGCGTTGGCGTAACCAGAATAATCCTGCACAGCGTTTACCGCTCGGTCCAGATAGGCGCCCGTGTATACCAAATCCAGATTTGCTACTCGACCGTTTAAGGTCCATGACGTCATGTCGAGTTCGTCGACACCGCGATCGGGAGAGAAGCTTTGCGAGTTGAATTCACCCAACAATGGGTCATAGTCCCAAACACCTTCGGTTTCGATTTCCTGACGGAACTGCTGTAACAAAAACTCCCAATCGTCGTTGATGGCGTACTTGATTCCCAGTCGAAAGCCTTGATACGTGGCATCGTTAAAGTCTTCTTCGGCCAAATCATCATTGAATGCGACCCCGGCATTTTGCACAGACACCAGAGCAGGGTTTGCTGGAGTAATGGTCAAGGTGCCCGCAACGTTGTCGATGTAACCGCCTTCCTTCGCGCTATAAAGTGCAAGGCGTGCAGCAAGTTTGTCGTCAATAATGGGGATATTGAAAAAGGCTTCCATGGAATTACTCATTTCTCCGCCGGTTGTGTCGGAGACGCTGCCGTCAAAGCCAAAATCAAAATCGTTGTACTGAGGTTTATTGGTAATCAGTCGCACAGTGCCGGCCTGGGAACTAGCGCCGAACAACGTACCCTGTGGACCTGGCAATACCTCAACCCGATTCATATCCGTCATATACGGGTCGAAGTTTCTACCGCCGATAGAGATGGGTGCTTCATCCAGGTAAAAGGCAACGTTAGGTTCTTGCAAAATGCCGGCTGCCTTTAGACCCAGCTTACCGATGGATACGCCACGAATAAAAACTTCATTTCGGCCTGGACCTCTACCACCGGAGGTCACTCCGGGCAGGTGCCGTATGTAATCTTTAAAGTTTGCGACACCCAAATCTTCCAGTGCCTGGCCCCCTAGGGCCTGCACCGTTATCGGAATGTCTTGTGCGCTTTCTTCTCGTTTGGTAGCGGTGACCACCACCTCTTCGATTTCGGCGGCAATCGCCGGATTGTTGGCAGTGGCAGCACCAACCGCCACCAAAATTGCTGCTCGTACAGGATTGAGCTTGGGCCGACTAGTCATTAACCAATTCCCCCTAATTCGTCGATGAGTAGACAATTCATTTGTGTTTCTAAGACTCAGAATTGTCAAAAGTTTTTGTTTTTTGCTGGTTCAATGTAGCGGATTAATGTGACAGCGTCTAGCGCGTCTGGGAAATCGAAATCGCGCCCTCAAAAGCGTCCCAAAATGAATAAGATACGTCGCCTGGGGTGGGGTTGCTGGCCCCCCTTGGGATGTTGCTGGATCGGGCTCACCCGCGAGACGGATTTGAGGCGCAGGATGGGCTTTCAGTGTTGGTTTAGTCGGGTTCTTCCGGTTTGACCTCAATGACCAGTATCTTCTCGTCAATGGCGTCATTTTCCAAAAAGTTGGCCAATCGTCGGCTCACAGATGAACCCAATTTCTGACCTTTGCAAACCAACAGCGTACCGTCCCGAGTTACG
>JBCCFQ010000946.1:0-1714 GCA_039029655.1 Pseudomonadota bacterium
AGACCGGCTCCCCACCGGTCAATGCGGAATTTGCGATGCCTTGCACAATCCCGCCCGTGATCGAGTGATCACCTCCGATTGATACGGGGCGGGCACCACTTTCAGCAACCTGTTGATAAAATTTGGTAATTTGCGCGATACAATGCTCATTGTCATTGGCGCGCGGAAACGGCACGTCACCGATATCGGCGATCTTGGCCGCCGCCCAGGGGTCAATCTGGAAGTCGCCATGCACGCGACGCTGCACAGCCGAGACATTTCTCACGGCCCTTGGACCGAGATGTTGATCGCGCTCGGTCGTTCCGTTGCCCGTTGAATGCGGCACACCGACTAAGGCGATATCCTGGTTCGAAAGCTCTTCATGGGGCGCTCGGAACAACGTGGGGATGCCCCACCAATAGAGATTGTCCATCATCGACTTGTCGTGTGCATCGGCCATTGGTCTTCCCCTGTTTGCAACGGACAGTGACGGACACGGATCCGAAGAACAAGAATTAGGTTTCAGTCGGACCCGTGACGTCGCCCTTAATTTCTATGCGCTTCGATGGCGGCTTTCACGAACTCGGTTTTTCGGTCTGCGTATAAGGCTCGGCCTTCGTCACCGAGCTCCTCTACAAGCTCTTGCTTCAAGGCGGCGTATCGGTCCCTTAGTGCTTGATTGCTCCGCAATGCATCGCGGAATGCGATCTGGTCCAGGCAGTCCGTGTCATTGGAATGGTATAGGTGCAGATTATGGGTTCTGATGTTCCCGTCCCGTAGCTTAATGAACAAACGCCCACTTCGAAGCCCTCGGTCGATATAGCCCAATTTCACAAGGGCAGGTGCGATCTGGTCTTCATGGCGTGAACGCATGGCAATATCCAAAATCGGCTTGGCTGCCAGGCCAGGCACCGAGGTGCTGCCGATATGATCAATTTCAAACGGCACATCTGGCACAGCCTGAGAAATCAAGGCCGCTTCGCGCGCGAATAATTCCGGCCATCTGATGTCGTACGTCACCAAAGACAGGGAAGCTTGGCGTAATCCAAGTGCAGGGCTATCGGACGTCATGGCATAACCTTTCGGTTTGACCAGGGCACAAAAAAACCGCCTCAGACGGGCGGTTGTTTTATGATCATCGTCAGAGAGACACGTTTGTTTCCCTTATTAGGTTTGGCGGTGACCTACTCTCCCACGTCTTAAGACGCAGTACCATCGGCGCAAAGGCACTTAACGGCCGAGTTCGGGATGGGATCGGGTGTTTTGCTCTCGCTATGACCACCAAACCGAATAAAGGAAACAAACATCAGGTCGTCGTCTCTGCGCAGCAAAGACGACGGTGTCCAAGTCAAACTGCATGTGCAGCTCTCTTGAAATCCAGCTTCTACTGGATCAAATCAAGCCTATCGAACAATTAGTACCGGTCAACTGAACGCATCGCTGCGCTTACATCTCCGGCCTATCGACGTAGTGGTCTACTACGGTTCTCAGGGATACCTTGTTTTGAGGGGGGCTTCCCGCTTAGATGCCTTCAGCGGTTATCCTTTCCGATCATAGCTACCCAGCACTGCCATTGGCATGACAACTGGTCCACCAGTGGATCGTTCACCCCGGTCCTCTCGTACTAGGGGCAACTCCTCTCAAGTCAAGTTAGTCGCGCGAAAGAAGAAAGTAATAAATTAAGCAAATAAGTCCATCCGATTGTGTGATTGGCTAAAAGGGTTTGTGATACCCT
>JBCCFQ010000947.1:0-1712 GCA_039029655.1 Pseudomonadota bacterium
GAACGTTCGCGGCCCGGTGCTGTGCCCCAGAAAATAGAAACAGGAACTAGCTGAGCGTCCCAGTCGTTGTTCTGGTCAGCGTGTTGCACCAGTTGTTGCAACTGGCTGGTTTGGAGCTGCCCGGGACGCCTGATTAGAAACCCGGTCCATCTACGGTGAAAGATCACGGCGGCTCTGTGGGAAGGCTCATCCCCCAAGACTGGGCGCGGCAGACTATGGGTGATGCAGATTTGATCGAGAACGAGAAAGTTGGTGAATGACTCCATATCCAATACGTATCGTATGGATCGGGACCCATCGAGTTTCAGTTCGTCGATGTCTTCGGGCATCACCTTGACCTTGACCCAAAGAAACATCAGTCGCCTGAAGAAGGACAGGATCACGGGGTTGAAAAGCAACCATCGCATGAGAAAACTGCCTGAATAGCCTGTTAAGGCTTATTCCTGTTCTTTTTCATCAGCCTCTTCCAGCTGTTGCATGCGATCCGAGGTCAACTTTTCCACTTGTTTGGCCTTTTCTATCGTCTGAACCTTTTCGTCAAATACAGTCTCGTCTTGTTCATCCGGCTGCTCGTTTTGCTCGGGCTCAGAACCACAACCAAAGAGAATTCCGAGAAGAAAGAGAGTCACGAAGTGTTTGAGCATGCCGATTCCCCTTTATTTTTTTAGCCGTGCGCGTATGTCTTCACGCGCCTGATTTAAGATTGAATCTCGATCTAGATTATCCAGTATGTCTTCGATGACACGTTTTGGACCACTCTCCCCCCAAGACTTTCCACGTGCCAAATACGCCTGCACCGCCAAACCAATCACATAGGTACTATAGTATGCCACCGCACCCTGTACACCGGCCGTAAGGACAGTAGACAATCCTGCTGTCGTCAGCTTCAAAGCGGAGGATAACATGTGCACCGCCCAAACTGTGCCCATCAATGCCGCCAATTGACTGATCACAGTAGTAATCAGACCCGCTGCCTCGTGCCGCGTCAGCGGTAAATTATAAACTCGCGATAAATGTACAACCATTGTTGCATCGGCCGCAGCCGCAGCAAGCAAATCAGCTACCGGCACAGGATTCAAGGCCACCGCGACTCCCTTTCCAATACAATAACTTCGGATTACTTTTGTGGCGATGTCTTGGCGTGTAGAAAGGATTGTCTCGGATATCTGATTATCAAGGTCGCTGGCAAACATGCTGGCGTTCAAGGCAGCCAGCGTCTTCCCATCTGCCGCCAGTATCTCCCACAGCCGTTGCTTTAGGTCCTTTACCCCGAGACCTGGTCGCCCGTCAGGTCGGGCTTGTACTTGAACAACATTTTTTGGATCCACAACATCTGAGCAGGCGTCAACCGTTCGGGCCTTTAACTGCACCAACTCATCGGCCGTAAACTTATCGGATTTGTTCATCGCGATGACTAACGGTCGACCGTGACTTGCGACTAAATCTATGGCTTGCTTCTCTACACGAGTGAGGTCACCCTCTGTAACGAAAATGACCAGGTCTGATCTGCGCGCCGCGCGATTGGCGAGATCCTCTCGTTCTTCTCCACCAATCTCATCGATGCCTGGTGTATCAAGCAAGATAACGCCAGAAGCCTCAAAACTAGACCAAACTCCGGTTTGTACCGACTTTGTTTCGCCGTGTAATGGACTGGTAGAAAATTGATCCCTTCCCAGTAGCGCATTAAGCAACGACGACTTTCCGACACTAAC
>JBCCFQ010000948.1:0-1705 GCA_039029655.1 Pseudomonadota bacterium
GCATGATTGGTGTGCCACCTACCGCAGGTTTTGTTTCAAAGTGGTATATCCTGGCGGGCGCATTTCAAGCCGACAACTATGTTGCCTTGATGACCATCATTGTGAGTACCGCCCTCAATGCGGCGTATTTTCTTCCCATCATTTACATGGCCTGGTTTCAGCGCGAAACAGAGCCAGCCGCTAAGGCTCACGGCGAGGCCCCTTGGCCGGCCGTGGTTGCCCTATCGGTTACGGCATTGCTCACGCTGGCGTTCTTTTTCTTTAACGGACCGGTGCTCGAACTCGCGCGCCCGTTGGTCGCCGGAGCGACATCATGAATCATACTACCGACGATCACTGGCTCGTAAGACCAACCACAATCAAACTGTTGTGGCGGGTATTCATAGCGATACTTGCGCTAACCGTTGTTGCCCAACTTGTTATCAGCGTGAAAGGTTACTTCGTTGTGGACCAGTGGCTGGGTTTTGGTGCGGCCTTCGGGTTTCTTGCCTGTCTGAGCATGGTGCTTGTCGCCAAGGGTCTCGGCTTTTTCCTAAAGCGCAACGAAGACTATTACACCCGGGGAGACGATGATGCTTGAATTCGTCCCGCCGGCAGTCTATCTGTTAGTCGCAGCAATTCTCATCGGTTTTGTACGTGGCCACTTGCGCACCGCGGTGTTGTTGTTGGCGCCAATCGCGACGCTCTGGGCTATCTGGCAAGTGCCTAATGGTGTTGTCTTCGACATCGCGTTTCTTGACTACTTCATCGAGCCCATGGAAGGGAGTCCGGTACGACGACTGTTCGCAACCATATTCGCGATCATGGTGCTCGTGGGTGGGTTGTATGCATTTCGACAGGCAAAGCCTTGCGAACTTGCCTCGGCTTACGCCTATGCCGCCGGCGCCGTGGGGGTGAGCTTCGCCGGTGATTTAATCAGTTTGTTTCTGTACTGGGAATTGATGGCACTCTTTTCAACGGTGGTTGTGTGGTGTGGTGGAACACCCGGAGCTCGCCCGGCGGGCTTTCGCTACGCCGTCATGCATTTGATCGGTGGTGTCATTTTGAAAGTTGGCATAGTGGGTGTGGTCATCCAAAACGGATCCATCGACATACAGCCAATGTTGGCCCATGACTTCAGCACATGGATGGTGCTTATCGGGATTCTGATAAACACGGCGGCTCCACCCGTTTCCGCGTGGCTGGCCGACTCCTACCCGGAAGCCAGCCCCACCGGGTCGGTGTTTCTGTCTGCCTTTACCACTAAAACCGCAGTACTTGCACTCATCCTGCTGTTCCCCGGCGAACCGGTTTTAATCGGTATTGGCCTCTTTATGGTGATGTACGGCATCATTTACGCCCTACTTGAAAACGACATTCGCCGGATTCTAGCTTACTCCGTGGTGAACCAAGTGGGCTTTATGGTGTGCGCCATCGGCATCGGCACCCAAATGGCCATTAACGGCGCCGCCGCCCATGCTTTTGCCCACATTGTTTATAAGGCATTGCTATTTATGAGTGCGGGGGTTGTGGTCTATCGCACAGGCATGAACCGTTGCACCGATGTGGGTGGACTATTCCGCACCATGCCTTTGACGGCTATCTGCGGCATTATTGGCGCCCTGGCAATCTCGGGCTTTCCGTTGACCTCGGGTTTTACGACGAAAACTATGATTTCCCAGGCAGCCGCAAACGAAAGCCTGGCGTTTGTATACTTTATGTTGGC
>JBCCFQ010000949.1:0-1703 GCA_039029655.1 Pseudomonadota bacterium
ACCATGACCTGGTAACCCACAGCACAGATGACGCCGTCATCCAAATGTCTAGCGGCTGTCTCTGTTGCACGTTCCGGACTGACCTTGCCAAGACTTTACGCCAGGCGCCCGGTCGCTTTGCACGAAGAGGCCAGTTATGGTTCGACCGGGTGGTTATAGAAACCACCGGGCTCGCCGATCCGGCGCCGATTCTCCATACTTTGATGAGCGATCCGGCACTTGAAGCGCGTTATTGTTTGGATGGGGTCATTACCACAGTCGATGCGGTAAGCGGATCAGACACACTGGATCGGCACCTGGAATCGGTAAAGCAAGTGGCAATGGCCGATCGTTTGCTGCTCACTAAGAGTGATATTTCTAACCGCGATGTCCTCACCGGACTGCAGGAACGCCTGCGTGCTCTCAACCCCGCCGCTGCGCAAATCGTCACAGAAAACGGTGTTGTGGATCCGGCGTTACTGTTTGGTGTAGGTATCTACGATCCTAAGAGTAAGAGCCTGGACGTCCAAGATTGGCTAAAAGCAGAAGCCTATGACCAGTTACAGGACCGCCACGACGCGAAAATAAAATCGTTTTGCCTCACCTTGGACAATCCGATTAGTGGAGATGCCCTTGATGCCTGGTTGGAATCACTACACAGGTTCCGAGGCGAAGACCTCCTGCGAATCAAAGGCATCTTTAATGTGGCCGGGCTCGACGGACCCGTGGTCATGCATGGCGTACAACATACCTTTCATACGCCGATCACGCTGAATCAGTGGCCAAGTGAAGACCGCCGTTCCCGTATTGTGTTCATTACACGCGACATTGACGAGTCCGAACTCCGAGAGACTCTTGATGCGTTGACCGGCAAAGTCGCGATACACAAAGTGTAACGGTCACTCCGCCCTGCAGCGGTTTGGTCGAGGTATGATCAGTTTCTGCAATTGCCTTTTACAATTCAGCTCTTAAATGGAGCTGTCAGGGAGACTCAATGCACATCAATGACAATTTCGACGGCGGCAACATCGACGTTCAATCAGCCTACTCGCCCAAGGACATACGGCTAAAGATCAAAATGGACAAAGGTGAACGCCACGGGCAATGGTTTTTTTTCCAGCTTTGTGACGCCAGTGGGGATTCCTGCAATGTCTTTATTGAAAACGCCGGCGACATGTCTTACCCAAAGGGCTTCGAAGGCTACGGCGTGGCGGCTTCCACCGACTTAGAGCATTGGTTTCGTATCGATACGGTGTTCGATGGCAAAACCCTTGCTTGGCGTTGTACACCAAAGTCCGATGTTATTTACTTTGCTTACTTCGCACCTTATTCGTTTGAACGTCATCAGAAATTAATCGCGCGGACATTGGCCGCGCCAGGTGTAAGCGCCGAAGTGCTTTGCGCAACCCCAGATGGGCACCCTTTGACTCAGTTGGTCTTAGGGGAACCAGGACCGAATAAAAGATCCTGCTGGATAATAGCGCGGCAGCATCCTGGAGAAACCATGGCGGAATGGTGGGTGGAAGGGTTTTTGGAGCGTATGACTGACCCAGAAGACGCGGTGGCTCGTTCGCTGTTGGAGCACGCAGTGTTTTACGTGGTACCCAACATGAATCCTGATGGCGGGGTGCGTGGACACCTACGGGTTAATGCCAAGGGCGTAAATCTAAATCGCGCTTGGGAAGACCCAGACGAAGCAGAGTCCCCTGAGGTGTACTTTACTC
>JBCCFQ010000950.1:0-1691 GCA_039029655.1 Pseudomonadota bacterium
ACCAATGACGAGCTCATCGCGGTCGTGCATTGAAATGACAATATCAGCCTGAATTCCAGAGACTTTGTGTTCGTATAGCATCAGCCTTAAAAAGAGGCCATTCGAATGTACGAGCAGAGATGAGTAAATTGCTTACATCTAATAGGGAGCTTGGCATTTGAATTCCTACTAATCAATTGCTTAACTCAGATCTTGCACTCGAGATAGAGGAGTGAGAAAACAGGGATACCTGCCATCATCTTACTCAGGCTGCAGATCGTTCCAGTTAGCGATCGCCCTTACTGGCCAGAGCCATCCCGAGGCCGACTAAGACAGGCCAGTAAAAGTATGAAATTGACTCAATATTTTCGCCGAACGAAAACAGCCATAGCGCCAGCATCAGTCGAAATCCCGTCATAGCAGTGGGATCGGATAGCGCTCGGACTAGTAAGTCAAACGTAGTCAGCACCATCGGTACGAGCAGCGCAACGAAACCGACTACGCCATGCACGAATAGCAAACCAAACCAAGTATGGTGAGAGCCGATGGGCATGTAAGCTACCGTAATCGGTCCGGCAGCCACCATGCCGTGTCCCCAGATGGGTGCTTCAGGCCAGCGGAACCAGGCAATTTTTTGCAAGTCGCCTCGAACTTGAGCACTCCCAGCCCTCGCGGCCTTAAATGCCTGATAGAGCGCGAGGAACTTGGAGATCGCCCAATTTGCACTCACCCCACCGACTACGGAGGCGATCCCTGCTCCCAGCAAAAACATCGGTCGTCGAATATTTTGCAGGCACCACGACGCAATGAGTACTGCTGGCAAACAAACCAGCGACATGCGCGAACCGGACATGTAAACCATGACCAGCGAACCCAACAGCCCAATCCAGCGCCATTTCCCTTTGTCCTGCAAGGCGAACATGAAAAAGCACACCCCAATCAATCCCAGCGCGGGCGACCAAGGTGCAAACAGCTTCCAGCGCAACTCTCCTGCTCCGTGATCTTCTGCTGCATACACCCCGATTTGGAAAAAACTAATGGCGTTAGGCCCCCCGAATACCCGCAGCGGTGACGTGTACCATATCTCGCGAAAGTGAATCGTTTTCAGCACCATTAAAAACGGCATCAACGTTAGCGTCCAAGCCGACACCACTCCGGCCGCTCGATACAAAATTTGCGGGCGAATGGGCAAGCACCCTACTAGCAAATAGAGCGGCAGTAAGGCCCACGTCCGCGCCCAGCTCACTAAACTTTTGATGAGCGTGCCTGTGGACTGATGAAAATCTGCGTGCGAGACAAATAACGTTCCGGCGATCGCTACGATACCGAAAATCCATAGCCACACTGTCCACGGAATCGGACTGCGTCCCGAACGCAAAATGCGTGCCAGCAGCAACGCTCCTGCTAGCCAGCCCAACACGCAGGGAGCCACTGTAATGTCTGAAACGCTATCTCAATACAGCGCGCTCATGGTAATGGAGAAAGAGTATGGGGAGAAACAGATGCAAAAATTCTTGAAGTACGAGCTCGACAATTACTTGACCGGTCGTAGTTTTGAGCGCAAAAAAGAAAATCCGCTTCTGTTGAATGAAAACCAGCAATATATCCACTACAACAAAGGATCTGTCGTGATGTACGCGCTTAAAGATTACATTGGGGAGGATTCTTTAAATACGGCGCTTTCCAGATATATCGATGCCGTTGCATTTCAG
>JBCCFQ010000951.1:0-1687 GCA_039029655.1 Pseudomonadota bacterium
ATTCGAACCTAGGACCAGCGGCTTAAAAGGCCGATGCTCTACCGACTGAGCTATACCCCCATAGGACGGGAGGCGCAATCATACTGAAATGGTGTTAAAAGACAAGACCCGGGGCGCTTCAAGCTATTGATAACGCGTGGGGTCTGGAATACCGGCGTCGGCAAAGCCTTTGGCTCTCAATCGGCAGGAGTCGCAACGGCCACAGGCCTCCCCGGAATCGCTGGCCTGATAGCAGGACACCGTCAAGCCGTAGTCCACACCGAGGGCCACACCCGCTTGAATGATTTCCGCTTTAGTAAGGTGAATAAGCGGCGTATCGATAGAAAAAGGCGTTCCTTCAACACCTAACTTGGTGGCTAGATTAGCCGTGGCTTCAAAGGACTTGATGAACTCCGGTCTACAATCAGGATAGCCTGAATAGTCCACGGCGTTCACGCCGATGAATAGGTGTTGCGCACCAATCACTTCAGCCCAACCCAAGGCCAAGGACAGAAACACAGTATTTCTAGCAGGCACATAAGTAATGGGTATACCCTCGGTCTCCTCCTCCGGCACTTCTAAGTCCATATCGGTGAGTGCTGACCCGCCGATACCGGCAAAATCAATTCCCATTGCCCGGTGCTCAACGGCCTCTAGTTTTTTCGCCACAACTCTTGCCGCGTTGAGTTCAGCGGTGTGACGTTGACCATAGTCAAAGCTTAATGCATAGCATGCAAATCCTTGAGCTTTGGCCATGGCCAGCACCGTCGCCGAATCCAAGCCTCCGGACAACAATACAATGGCCTTTTTTGTTGGGTCAGTGGCCAGGCGTGTCTCCCCACAAAAGTTTGTGTAACTGGAGTTGCATACGGACACCGAGTTTGTCTCGCAAGATCCATTCCGCCAGAGATTTTGCAGGCAGCTGTTCGAAACTGGGGGACATTAGGACCTGGCAACGTCCAAGCAAACCATACTCGCCTATGATTCCCTTGGCCCACTCATAGTCAGACTCACTGCAAAGAACAAACTTCACCTGATCCTGACCGGTCAACACAGGCACATTTTCCATGCGATTTTTCGCTAACTCTCCTGAATCAGGCGTCTTCAGATCCATCACACGAATGACGCGGGGATCAATCTCTGAGATGTCATAGGCACCGCTGGTTTCGATGGACACCACATAGCCTTCATCGCATAGACGGTGCATAAGCGTTTGACAGTTCTTCTGCGCCAAAGGCTCACCACCGGTGACACAAACATGCTTTGCTCCAAACCCCGCCACCTGAGCCACGATGTCATCTAAGGTTTGCCAATTCCCCGCGTGAAAGGCATAAGCTGTGTCACAGTATTGACACCTCAAAGGGCATCCCGTGAGCCGAATAAAAACCGTGGGCAACCCAACCAAAGACGACTCGCCCTGCAATGAGAAAAAAATCTCATTGATCTTGAGTCGCTGATCAGCGGGAAGGTCTGTTTTTAAGGGAGTTGCCATGGGTGGGGAGTGTCGGGGTTTGGGGACTGGGATTCAAGGGGGTTGGGCGGTGGCGCTTCCAGAAGCGCAACTCTTTGCCACTTGGCTTCGGGCCTCTGGGGTCCGGCGACGCCTGCGACCGCTGTCCGCTCGTCGCCGACCCCGACCAGCTCGACCTCGACGGCGACCTCGTCGGAGACGCCTGCGACAACTGTGCGCTGGTCTTCAACCCGGGCC
>JBCCFQ010000952.1:0-1684 GCA_039029655.1 Pseudomonadota bacterium
ATTCGGATTGGGGGCATGCGTTGGCACCGATTGCAGCACGTCCCAGTGCTCTTCGATCTTTCCGTCTGGCCCGAACAGGTACATATCGACTGCAGCTACACCAAGATCTTTGGGATCATTTGTTTCCAAGTTGCGGAAATTGACGTGCGCCATGGCCCAGTTTCCAACCACGATGATTTTATGAACATCAATCGCAGCATTGGGAAACTTGGCAACCGAATAGGAAAACAACATTGCGAGCGGCTGCGGCCCATCTGGGAGTGCCGAGCTATGCTGAATGTAGTTGTCCGACACATACTTGCGAATATTTTCAATGGTCGGTTTACTCTCGAGAACCTTGTATATCTCGACAATCTGTTCAGCGCGCGCGCGATCTTTGTCGTTACCTGCGATGATCTCGGTTTTGAAGTTTTGCGGAATGCTGTTCCGGTAATTGAAACCTTGATCCTGGGAAGTCGTGGGTGGCTTGTTTCTCGCCTTGGCGTTCTGAGCAATCGCTAAGGGTGTAGCGATCGGCAGAGCTAGCATCGCTGCGAAGAAACTGACGACCAATCTACTCATCGTCTACTCCGATCATAAGGTTTAGTCTGGGGGAAGTTTTGCAAGGAAAATACTAATGTGAACGGGCTCGATCACAAGGTGCCGGCGCGCGCATAGAGTGTGCGCCCCGGCACCTTGTGGCAGTGTCGAGATCTGCTAGCGTCAACGCTCTGACTGAAGCCAGGCTTGGTGCAATGGGACTCCGTCCGTGCCCACAAACGTTAGATATGACAAAGCGTTTGCGACTACCTGAGCGGTTCAATCAATCTAAGCTCTGGCGCCAAGCGGCAGCAGCTGCCGCCGTAAAGGGGCTTTTGATGTGTCCATTCCGAAACGACCAAACGTTTAATCATGTGTCGAGCCTGAAATGTATTCTTGTAATCTCAGCCTTTTTTGTTTTTTCGTTGGCCATTCCTTCGGCGTTCGCACAAGAAAATAATGTCAAACTGAATTCTTATCCGCAAATCAGCGGCAATATTATATTTCGGATGGCCAACGACACCGTTTATGATTCAACAACACCTGTCGACAGGAGCAGCGTCTTTGTTGAGAGCAAAGACACCTTTTTTGAAACAATAGCTTCGCCGATAGTCCATTTCTCGAAGAGACTATCGATTAACTCAGAGCTAAGATTAGAAGGGGTAAGACCTCCGAGTGAAGACAGGACTTTCGAGGATCAAGGAATATTCGTACGCAAATTGTTCGCAGAGTTTTCTGCGTCCGAACATTTGTCGTTCCACGCTGGAAAAATCACTCCCTCATTTGCGCTGGCTTCGTTTGTCGCCGCAGGAATGTATGGGATCAACTACAGCAAAGAAATAGAGTTGATTGAACGCATCGGTTTTGGTGCTGCATATGCCTTTGATTTTGGAGTCCTCGGCAAACATACGCTTACCGGCAGTACTTTTTTCGAAGATACCAGCATCCTGTCCGACTCCCTCTTGTCACGACGTGGTCAGACTCGATTGGCTGATGGTGGAGCCAGCAACACCGAGACATTTGAGTCATTCACGCTTTCACTTGTAGGTACCAACATTAAATGGCTGCCGGGCTTCACATACAAACTTGGATATGTTCATGAAGCAAAGGGTCAAGGTGACGTAGCTGACGAAGATATCCGAG
This sequence comes from Pseudomonadota bacterium, assembly GCA_039029655.1. Taxonomy (GTDB): domain Bacteria; phylum Pseudomonadota; class Gammaproteobacteria; order Steroidobacterales; family JBCCFQ01; genus JBCCFQ01. The sequence goes on from JBCCFQ010000952.1 coordinate 1,663, forward strand.
TTTGTATGTGAAGCCCGGCAGC
>JBCCFQ010000953.1:0-1684 GCA_039029655.1 Pseudomonadota bacterium
CCCCACGCCAACGACCCCGGCTTTGGTACAGTTTACAGCCCGACCGCCGACGGTCGTTCTTGGAACACTTGCCAGGACTTCCTGCGAGAGTTGTTTGTTGATTGATTATTGCGTTTTGACCACCGGGCTTTGTATGATTTTAGGTAAGCGAAAGAAAAAACCTGAACCAAAACTGTATGTTACGGAGTGACTATGGTTTCTAGCAACAGTAACTGTAGATCAATAACTATTTTATTCATGGCGACTATGTTGCTGTGTGTCGGTGCCTGTCAGAGAGAACCAGAACCGCCGGAGCAAGTTAGCGCTGAAGCCCCCCCGCCGAAAACTGAAGCCAATGACAAACCCTTAATCCTTGTTGCGGGGGTTACGGGTCGGCAAGGCAGCGCTTTGGCCAAAAAACTCGTAGAGCTTGGCTATCCTGTCAGGGGCAGCACGAGAAACCCTGATTCGGAGAAAGCAAAGACTATGGCCGACCTTGGCATCGAGGTAGTCAAAGTCGACTTTCGTGATACCGCATCGTTGGCTGCGGCCACCGAAGGTATTTACGGGTTGTTTTTTTACACACCCAACTCCTCGGAAGAAGTCACCATGGGCCAAAATGTTACGGATGCAGCCAAGGCATCTGGGGTCGAGCATGTGATCTACACAACTTCCCTATCTGCAGATCCAGACAATGGTTACCCAATAGGACAGCCGAAACGCAGCATCGAGTTGTATCTGAGGGACAGCGGTCTCGGCTACACAATTCTCAGACCCGTGCAATTCATGGAAAACTTTGACGGCCGCCAATCCACATATACCAATGGCGGTATGTCCGGACCCGAGGAACCCACCCACTTGGGTCAGTACATCTCGGTGCGAGATATTGCATTTTTCGCGGCAGAAGCCTTTGCAAACCCACAGGAGTGGATCGGAAAGGAATTAAACATTGCTGGCGACGAAATGACCCAGTCAAATGTGGCTGAATTATTTAGTCGCCTCTTAGGCGTACAAGTAGATTACAAACAAATCTCGTGGGAGCAAGCCGCACGACGTATGTCTCCACGACTCATTGAGATCTTTAAATGGTATGAGTCCAGCGGTTTCAAAGTCGATGTACAGAGCCTCCGCAATGATTATCCAAACCTAATGACGTTGGAACAGTACCTGAATGAAACGGGCTGGAGCAGTTGGGGCAGTTCAACCGAATAAAAAAACACCGCTAGAGCGGGGGGACTCTAGCGGTGTTTGTCTCGCTTTTGCGAGATTTGCAAAAAGCTTACGCAGCCTTTTGCTGTCGGGACAACCAATTTTTTAAGTCATCAGAGCCGCCTACGTTTTCACCGTTTATAAAGACCTGTGGAAAGGTGCGATTATTACTGATGGCCCGAAGTGTTTGATCTGTATAGTCACGATTCAGCACCAACTCTTCGTACTCAATATCGGCTTCATCCAGCAAGTTCTTGGCGCTTACGCAGAAAGGGCAACCTTTTCGAGTAAACACACTTACATCCAGCGGCTTTTTGTCATTTGGTGCCAAATACTCAAGCATGGTGTCGGCGTCAGATACCTCATAGGGATCGCCAGGGACTTCTGATTCCACAAACATCTTGTCAATGACGCCGTCTCGCACCAACATGGAATATCTCCAGGAGCGCTTGCCAAACCCTAAGTCTTCCTTGTTCACCAGCATGCCCATTCCCTC
>JBCCFQ010000954.1:0-1681 GCA_039029655.1 Pseudomonadota bacterium
AGGCGGCGCGCTACTTCACGGATAACATCAAAGTGGGCATGGTGGGCGTTAATGTCCCTTTGCCGGTACCCGTTTCGTCCCACAGCTTTGGCGGTTGGAAACGATCCTTGTTTGGCGACCTTTACGCGTATGGACCAGACAGTATTCGTTTCTACACTCGGAGAAAAACGTTAACCCAACGTTGGCCTACTGGGGGTATTCGAGAAAAGGCCAAGTTCTCTTTCCCAAGCACCTAGTTTGCGAGTGGCTTACACGGAGCGACTCACCGCAAAGTGGGTTACCGCCAGCAGAGCCCGTTTGTAAGGCGAATCCTCTAGTACGCGGAGTGCCTGGCGAGCAGATTCAGCTTCTTGCTCGGCGACTTGGGCTGTGTACTTGATAGCACCTGTTTCTTGTACCGCCTTGATCACTTCAGGCAGTTGCTCTATGGAGCCGTCGGTGATGGCGTCTCTGATCATTTGGGTTTGCTTTTCTGTCCCATGTTGCATGGCGTAGATTAGTGGCAGCGTGGGGTTACCTTCGGCCAGATCGTCCCCCATGTTTTTACCCATCTCGTCGGCGGATACGCTGTAGTCCAAGACGTCGTCCACCAACTGGAAGGACGCACCTAAATGTCGGCCATACATTTTCATGGCTTGTTCAACTTCCGGTTCGGATTTAGCCAAGATCGCTGCGATACGGGACCCTGCTTCGAACAGTTTGGCGGTTTTGCGATGAATGATTTGTAGGTAACTGGCTTCTGTCGCGTCTGGGTCGTGGTAGTTCATCAGTTGTAACACCTCACCCTCAGCGATCATATTGGTAGCATCGGCCAGCACTTCCATAACGCTCATGTCACCAATTTCCACCATCATTTGGAAGGAACGGGAATACAAAAAGTCTCCCACCAGTACGCTGGCTTGATTGCCCCAAACGTTGTTGGCGGTCTCCTGTCCTCGGCGTAACTCTGAGTCGTCCACCACGTCATCATGCAGTAGTGTGGCGGTGTGGATAAACTCGATGATGGCCGCCGCTTCAATGTGCTCTCGCCCCAGGTATCGGCAAGCGTGGGCCGCCAGTAGCACCAACACCGGTCTTAGACGTTTGCCCCCACTGTTCACGATGTAGTTGGATACTTGGTCGATTAACACCACATCAGATTCAAGACGTTGGCGAATCACGTCGTTCACTGCGGCAAAATCCTCCTGGATAAGCGCTCTAATCTCCTGGTATTCCATGGGTCTTCTGGGCCTCTCGGGGGCTGTCATCGCTGGCTAACGTCAGGCGGCATGCTATCTAAGGCGCTGGGGCAAATCAACGCGAACAAGGGCCAAAAATCTTCAAAAAATTCCGTATATTGCCGCTAGCTACCATAATCTGGTGCGGATTTCATTGACCCTAGGGGTGGGAGTCATTAGAATTCCCGCTCTTTGCCCAAACCAGATAAATTACGAGAGGTGATCGGCGTGGGTTATGCCGTATTCAAGACCGGTGGCAAGCAGTATCGTGCTTCAGAGGGCGATCTTCTCACCGTCGAAAAATTAGACGCCGAAGAAGGTGCCAAGGTCGAATTCGACCAGGTATTGCTGGTCGGCGAGGGCTCAGATGTGACAGTCGGTACGCCTTTTGTAAAGGGCGGCAAAGTGACTGGAACCGTGGAGTCTCAGTACAAGGGTCGCAAAGTCAACGTGATCAAGTTCAA
>JBCCFQ010000955.1:0-1679 GCA_039029655.1 Pseudomonadota bacterium
CGGATCGAATACGTTGAAGTGTCTTGGATTCGGTAGATCTCTCACTGCTAAAGTGCCTGCAACTCTAGAATAAACGTGGTGCGCGCCGATGAGTGATAACCTAGGCGTTAGACTCAGCAATAGCACGCATTGCATGGCGCTGTTCTGTGAAGCCGTTGCCATGTGCTTGTTTCGATGCCCTTAACTTGCTATATCACTTTCGGGGATGCACGCTGGCCTTTGCGTATTCGGTACGGCGGCTGATTGAACATGAAAAGGAATGTCCCGGGGATTGGTAAAGACAAACAAAAGAATCCCTTAAATAGTCCTACGCCTTGTGCCTACGTGAGTTCGCCTCCAATCAATGACGCGTGGGTGCTGCTGTGAAGTTCATCTAGGGTTTATTGAATCGAAACGTGATGCCGGCCGAACCAGGAAGTGGTTGCATTGCCACCGTGGATCGAAGCGGTGAATCGATGCTGGCTGTATTGGTTCGCAAAAGGGAAATCTATCAATCGATGCAGGTACTTAGGGTGGGAGGATCTCTCCACCGGGAACAGTTACCTATTGAACAGCTGAGTAATTTATTGTGGCACAACTTCTTACGATCCGCCGGGCCAACCCAGGCGAAGCTTCTTTTCAGGCGCAATCCAGTGAGACGTCTTTGGGTAATAAAGACACCTATCTGGAGTTGTTACTGAAACTGATTCCTGCAGAGTCGATTATTGCGTTTCAGACGGGGGTGCAAATATTCGACTGTAGTGGTTCAAGTGGTGAAACTAGCTCAACGACATGTGGCTGCTGGTCCTGGTTTTTGGCCTGCCTGGTATTTACTTTTGTATTTCGTGCTCTTGTCAGCACCCCCTCGCCCAATTTGTCAACAACCGCTGGAAATATCCGGTGGCGAGATAAGGTCGCACACACACCGTGGTGGGGCGTTGCGATTTCAACAGTGTCGTTTGCCTTTTGGGCTCTCGCCACGGCTGACTTCAGCGGGCTTGAGGACGTGGCGACCGCCGGGTTGTTGTTGTGGACACCGATCGCTGCTTACCTGTACAGCGGAACCCGGATCGACATGCCTGGTGAAGAGGATGATAGGAATGTTCCTGACGATAAGAGTAGGGGCGATCGCGCCTTAGACTTGCCTGCCGCCAAACCGAGCAATGAACTGCCGGATGAGCTATTACCAGACGGTTTTTCGACAGTTCGTGCAACCGTAAGCGATGTGATTGGCGAAGATACCAGACAGCTTGCCAGCCAACCAGATATGCCGCCCAACGCCGCCATATGTTTGATCCTGACCTTTCGTGGGGGCTCTGGTAGAGCTACAGGCCTTGGTACGGGTTGCTTGACGGCAGGGAATCGAGTGCTCACTGCCGCTCATGTGCTCAAGGGGGCAGATAAAGCGAAACTCTGGTTCGGGTACCGTGACGGTCGCGACGTCGGCTTTTACGAGATGGACTCGAGTGCGTGGATTGTGCATCCAGAGTACACCAATAATAACAGTGCAGGCCATGACCTCGCGGTGATCCGTTTGGACGAGGCGCCGACCAGCGTTCCTGCGCTGAAATTGGCTCCGAGTTCAGGCCAATACCCTGTCGAATTGGAAATCTGCGGTTACCCAAGCGACAAGAGCCCACTGGACATGTGGGCTGCTCGAGGTGAGGCGAGAGACGCGAGTGAGTCCGGTTTGTTGTTGC
>JBCCFQ010000956.1:0-1677 GCA_039029655.1 Pseudomonadota bacterium
ACCACGTTTGCTTTGCCGAATACGAAGTATCTGATGAAGAGATTGTGCGATTTCTGATGGTCGCCGGCGAAATTGGCACCTTCTTTAAGAAGGGTGCAACCATCTCTGCCGCGATGGGTGGGTGTCAGGCTGAAATCGGTGTTTCTTCAGCAATGGCGGCAGCTGCCCTTACCGAGGTCCAGGGCGGGACGGTTGAACAAGCTCTTATGGCCGCAGAAATTGCCATGGAACACCACCTTGGCCTAACCTGCGACCCCATCAAGGGCCTCGTGCAAATCCCCTGCATCGAGCGAAACTCTATGGGTGCCATCAAAGCCATCAACGCTGCAGCCCTGGCAATGGAAGGCAACCCAAGAGACGCTAAAGTATCGTTAGATGAGGTAATTCAGACGATGTGGGAAACGGCCAAGGACATGAACAGCAAGTACAAGGAGACGTCGCAAGGTGGGCTTGCGGTGAATATATCGGTAAGTGTGCCGGAATGCTGACTCGAGTGTCGAGTGTCGAGTCTAAAATAGGCATCAGGTATGTTTGCGAGTGTAAATAATCGCTATACACTATGCGATAAAATATTGCCTCATCCTGTTCTTACAGGTTATCCTGTGCAACTTCAGGGCCGGCTGTAACGTCGGAAGTAGAGCGACTCACCAACCCTACCAGCACCTCATGAACCCCTTCTCTTCAAAACCCTCAGCACACCTACGCTTTTTGTTAGCTTTCTTTTTGTTTTTGGCAGCAACTGTACCATCTCTCCAAGCCCAATCCTTTGATGACCTACTCGACAGAGGCGAAGATCTCAATCCACTCCACAGTCTGCTCATTTCCTGGCGTGGTGAGCTTGTGGGAGAGCGATACTACAGAGGAATGAAAGCGAGCAAAACGATCAATGTAAAATCAGTATCAAAATCACTTATTTCACCCCTGGTCGGTATTGCGATTCGCGACAGCTTACTAGAGGGTCCAGATCAAAAACTAGCCGACCTAATTCCTGACTACGCCGACCTCATTGCCGAATCACACCGGGATAAAATCACGTTGCATCACGTATTGTCGATGACTACGGGATTAGAAGGCACGAGCTTCCAGAACTATGGACCATGGGTGTCCTCCAAAGACTGGGTTAAGTTTGCCCTTGAACAACCTGTCGTGTGTGCGCCGGCTGCCTGTATGACCTACAGCACCGGCAACTCACACCTCATCTCTGTAATTTTATCAAAGAAAAGTGGCAAAAACCTGCGTAACTACGCCCGCGAAGTACTCTTCCGTCCGCTAGACATCTGGCTTCCCGAATGGGACAAAGATCCCCAGGGATATTATCTCGGTGGCAATAACATTGGTATGCGGCCCCGCGACATGCTTAAAATTGGCGAACTCTATTTGAACAAAGGCAGATACGACAGCCAACAACTGGTGCCGGCTGAGTGGATCGAAAAATCCTGGCAAACCTATACCATTTCCCCCTGGAATGGCCACCGACACGGCTACTACTGGTGGTCGCGCACTTTCGGGGGCTACAAAACCCACTTTGCCTGGGGCTACGGTGGACAGTACATTTTCATTGTGCCAGACCTTGAACTGGTTGTAGTCGTGACATCTTCACTCTGGAACCGTCCACGAGGCGTTGATCATAACCAGGTGATACAGGATTTCCTGTCGGATGAGATTATTCCATTTGTG
>JBCCFQ010000957.1:0-1668 GCA_039029655.1 Pseudomonadota bacterium
GTTTGGTTTTGCTATGTCTTTCTTGTTTTGCGACGGCGGGCGACTACAACAAAAAATTCCCAAGAAAAACCACCTCAATAACAACTTATGCTCCTGTTATTGAAATCGTAAATGCGGGGGGTCTTGATTCTAGCCTCGGCGAACAAATTGATGCTACTACGGTGCTTCACCGAAGCCGAAACGGGCTTGCCATGACTTTTAACACTAAGAATTTGGCCATGGAAGCACCTTATACAACCTGGTGGGTTGTGTTTAATGGTCCAGAGAAATGTCTAAATCCTTGTGAGTGTGGCTTTGCCGATGTGTTTGATCCCGTTTACGCAGACGCCGCAAAGACGGCCGTTTTTTGGGCCAGTGGTCGTATGACCGATGACTTTGGTCAAGCTGTGTTCATGGCACAGACCAAGCGTGGTGAACTTCCCGTCGGTGAAGATCAAGTTGTGTTTGGTGATGGGTTGACTTCTCGCAGGGCAGAGGTGCATTTGGTAACCCGTGGTCAAGGGCCTATTGATCCGTTGAATCTTGAAGCCCAATTGACGCAGTTCAATGGTGGTTGTGAGGTGGCGCCAGAAAATTGCTTTGATACTCATGTATCAGTGCATCGCAGCCCTTTTTGCAAAGTGCGTCGCGGCAAAGATCGTTGGTGGAAAGACTCCGATAGCGACTGACTGGGAAGCTTCCGGCGTAGATTGGCTCGTCACGATACTCTCGAATAGAATATCAGTATTGGTATGGAGAGCGGCGAATGCCTTTAGAGTACTTCCAGGCGACGGCATCAAATGCTGAGGTGACGGCTAGTCTTAAACAAGACGGCGCCGTTGTTGTCCTCAATCAAATCGACGATGACATCTGCGACAAGATTCGACATGAGCTCCGTGACCCGTGGGACAGACAGGGACGTAAGGACGAAAGTGACTTCAATGGCTATAGCACGTTGCGTGCCAGCGGTGTACTGCGGTGGTCGCCAACCTCTGCGGTTGTCGTGGCCCATCAACGAGTAATGGATGTTTGCGATACCATTTTGCTGGAACACTGCATGAATTATCGAATTGGTAGTTTGACAGCCATCGAAATATGGCCAGGCGAAGATGATCAAGTTTTGCATACCGATGATGGTATTTATCCAGTCCGTATTCCTGGTATGCAGTTGCAAGTCAGTGCCATGTGGGCGTTAGATGACTTTACTTTAGAGAATGGCGCCACGCGGGTGCTAATGGGTAGTCACAAAGAAGAAGAAATTAATCGCTATAACACCGCTGAGATGGAGCGCGAGGGGGAAGTCGCACAGGCGGTTATGCCCAAAGGGTCGGTTCTGTTTTATATGGGCACTACTTGGCATGGTGGGGGCGCCAATCGTTCGGACAAGCCTCGGGCTGGACTGATTAATACCTACGCCTTAGGTTGGTTGCGCCAAGAGGAGAACCAATATCTCAACGTGCCGCGAGCTATCGCGGATCAGTATCCAAAGAAAGTCAGAGATCTGATGGGCTATAACGTGCATCGAACCTTGGGTTCTTATCAATTCGAAGATGGTACATGGATTAGAAGCGAAGACTAATCTGACGGATTAGATCTAGTTTCCAATTCCTTTAGGGCCTGCTTGAATTTTCTGCGACTGAGGTCATACCGGACCAAAATAAGGCAGGCCAACAGATAGATTGAAAAAAC
>JBCCFQ010000958.1:0-1658 GCA_039029655.1 Pseudomonadota bacterium
ACGATTTAGTTTTTTTCTTTTGCTAGATCTCAATGTCGCCGTGAAGTCTTCAAATGTTTCAAAACCTTGGTTACGCCAGACGAATTGACAGTCTTGCCGAAACAAGAAGCCTCGTTTCTCGGCATGCTTAACTTCGCGCTCTTCGGCAAACAAGATGTGAATAGAACTTGCCTTGAATTCTTTGGCCGCAGCGATGGCACAACCTAGTAAGGCGTCGGCGGTTTTCTCAAAGTCCACCTGATGGTCCATGAGAAACCTCGGTCCCGGAACCGGGGAGAAGGGCACCGCGACAACGAGTTTAGGGTAATAGGAGAGGCCATGCTGTTCATAGGCCGATGCCCAGGACCAATCAAAGACGAACTCGCCGGATGAGTTGGTTTTTACATACATTGGCATGGCTGCACGGAGTTGCTCGTTCTCATCGCGCAGACAAACATGCATGGGTTCCCAACCAGAATTGGCACCAACGCATTCGGTGACTTCCAGTGTGTGCAAAAAGCCGTGGCTGACAAAGGGATTGTCAGCGTGGTTTAAACGGTCCCACTCTGCGGAATCGATTTCGGCTATCTTTCCAAGAATCGTTAGAGACCATTGCTCCGGAGCATCGGAACCTGCTGGGGCAGTCTTGGTTGGGGACTTATTCTCCGTCGAGGAATTTTTCTGCATCCAATGCCGCCATACAGCCGGTACCCGCAGATGTTATAGCTTGGCGATAAATCTGATCTGCGACATCACCGGCGGCAAAAACACCCGGAATCGTGGTTGCTGTGGCATTACCATCAATGCCTGTTTGTACCACGATATAGCCGTTTTTAAGTTCTAGTTGATCTTTGAAAAGTTGGGTATTTGGCGAGTGGCCTATAGCGATAAACACGCCAGAAACATCCACCTTTTTTTCCAGATGGTCTTTGACACCCTTTATGCGCACACCAGTCACACCCGTGTCATCCCCTAACACTTCCTCCAGAACGTGATCCCAAAGAATGGTCACGTTTCCATTTTCGGCCTTGTCAAACAACCGTTGTTGGAGGATTTTTTCAGCCCTCAGTTTGTCCCGTCGATGAATTACCGTGACGTGGGAGCAGATGTTGCTCAAGTACAAGGCCTCTTCGACGGCTGTGTTTCCACCACCTACAACAACTACCGGTTGATCTCTAAAAAAGAAACCGTCGCAGGTGGCGCACGCAGAGACGCCTTTTCCCTTGTACGCGTCTTCGGAATCCAAACCAAGATATTTAGCCGTTGAACCCGTGGCAATGACTAACGCATCACAGGTGTACTCGCCAGCATCACCTTTGAGACGAAAGGGCCGATTACTCAGATCCGCGGTGTTGATGTGATCGAACACCACTTCGGTATCAAAACGTTCGGCGTGTTTGAGCATTCGCTGCATTAGGTCGGGACCTTGCAAGCCTTCTACGTCTCCAGGCCAGTTGTCTACCTCGGTGGTAGTCATCAATTGCCCACCCTGTTCAACCCCAGTGACCAACACAGGGTTCAGATTTGCTCGAGCACCATAAACGGCGGCGCTATAGCCTGCGGGGCCGGAACCGACGATCAATAGCTGACAATGTTTTGTGTCACTCATATTTTAAAAGGCTTCGTATTGGAGTTAGAGACAGATGTTTCGAAGAAGGGGGATTGTACTTATTTGTAGC
>JBCCFQ010000959.1:0-1655 GCA_039029655.1 Pseudomonadota bacterium
ACTTGATCGCGTTTCCAACGAGATTCACCGGACCGAATTCCAGGGACTGAGCGTCGTCACCCGGGGTCGGGTGCGGTTTGTTGAAGATGAACAACGGATCATAATCAATGGTAGGAAAACCCGAGTCGTGTTCGATAAGACCACGGGCTATCTCTCGTCGTTTCAGTTCAATGATCGTGAATATCTAAAAAAACCCATAAAACCGAATTTCTGGAGGGCGCCAACAGATAATGATTTTGGAAATTACATGGGTGAGTGGGCTGCCCCATGGCGGGAAGCGTCCAGCAATCAAACGTTGACGTCTATTACGGTGAGACAAGAAGGCAGGGCTGTTGAGGTTGAGGCCGACTACTCTGTTCATGACGGTGACGGAAACACAGTGGGCAATTGGTTAGCCAAGTTCGCTGTGCAACCCAATGGTCGGGTGGACGTTGACAATCGGTTCACAAAGGGGAAAGAGGCGCCGATCGTCCCTCGGGTTGGCCTACATACGGAACTCAATCGCTCGTTCGATCAGGTGGAGTGGTACGGCCGCGGGCCCCACGAAAACTATGAAGATAGAAAGGTGTCGGCAGACGTCGGTCGTTATCAAAATCGCGTTGTCGATCACTATGTACCCTATCTAAGGCCCCAGGAAAACGGCTATAAGACGGATACACAGTGGCTGTCATTGGGTTCACCTGATGGTATGGGATTGCTTGTTTTGTCGCCTGGAAAATTCAGTTTCGGTGTGAGTCACCATCGATTGAATGATCTTGTACCACCCATGAAAGTCTCTATCACAAGGGAAGATGGCCCGGAGCGATACAACACAAAACGGGTCAACGTCCATGTGAATGATGTAAAGGACCGGGATTTGGTGACCGTAAATATTGATTATGGCCAAATGGGTGTCGGGGGTGATGATTCGTGGGGTAAGAGAACACTGCAGAAATACTCGCTGAATCAATCATCATATGGGTACCAGTTTTCGCTGTTGCCCTACGAAGACGAAAGTCAGAAATCAAAGTGGATTGAGAGGGCCTCTGATGACGGTAATTAGGATCGACGGATACTTATGTCTCATGGCCGCGCTGTTGTTAATGGGCAGTGCTTTTGGCCAAGAGGGTGGTGGCGAATACGTTGACATTCCCGGTGACCCGCCAAAAGAAACCCGGGAGCACCATCGGAAGATTCCAAAAGATGATATTTGGTGGACCGTGCGCGGTCCCGAGATGGGTTGGTTGCACCGAAACTTGCAGCAAATCTTTCCAACCGCGCCGGTGTATCGGCGGGGTAGCGTCAGTGAGTTGACCTATGAGCCCATGGCGGACATAGCCGATTATCCAGTAGATGTTGATGGTGAGATTCTACCTTTTGCCAAGTTTTTGGCGAGCGACAGGTCCACGGCCTTGGGTGTTGTCATTGTCCACAAGGGACGCATCGTATTCGAACAATATCCGCGAATGCGGCCATTCGAAAAACCAATCTACTGGTCCTCCACCAAAGTGTTTGCCGGTGCTGTGATCCGACTATTGGAGGAACAAGGGAAGCTGGATACGTCGCAGACCGTTGATCAATACATAGCTAGGTTAAAAAATACACCGTTCGGCAGCGTCACGGTGCGCAACGTATTGGACCACGCCACGGGTCTGGATTGCGGTGACGAATACGAT
>JBCCFQ010000960.1:0-1652 GCA_039029655.1 Pseudomonadota bacterium
ACGAGGCAAAGGTTTGTTGCTGGCCTTTGAACTGGTCTCCGACAAGAAAACCATGTCGCCACTACCCGCAGACGTAAATGCCCATGTAGAGCTAGTGGAGGAAGCTTATCAACGGGGGCTCATCATTTATTCTCGTCGTACACGAGGCGGTACATCAGGGGATCATTTTATGATTTGCCCACCGCTTATCGTCACGGACGATCAACTGACGGAAATTACACACATCCTTGACCAAAGCTTAATGGCCTTTGCTCAAAAAACGGGGTTACCCATCCATGACTAGAAAAGTCATCATCACCTGTGCAATTACAGGCTCCGTATATACCCCAACCATGAGTCCTCATCTACCTATCACCCCTGAGGAGATCACCCAACAATCCATAGCAGCGGTTGAATCCGGCGCCGCCATATTGCACCTACATGCTCGGGACCCGGACACCGGCCAACCCAGCGCCGACCCCGAAGTCTTCATGCAGTTCTTGCCACGTATTAAGGAGCAGTGTGATGCAGTGATTAACATCACCACAGGTGGCAGTTCGTTAATGACCCTAGAACAACGCCTAAGAGCAGCACTTCAAGCTCAACCTGAGATGGCGTCGCTTAATATGGGCTCTATGAATTTCGGTTTGTTTCCCCTGAAAAATCGCTACCTTCAATGGCAGCACGACTGGGAACCACAACTTGTGGAAGCAACCCGTGACACTGTGTTCAAAAACACCTTTGCTGATATCGAAGCCATTCTCTCGCAGCTGGGCACTAGTGGTACACGCTTTGAATTTGAGTGCTACGACGTGGGACACATTCAAACTCTGGCGTACTTCCTAAAACAAGGGGCCGTTAAAAAACCACTTTTTGTACAGTTTGTTTTGGGCGTTTTAGGTGGCATCGATGCGGCACCAGAAAATCTGATGCACATGAAAGCGGCGGCAGATCGGCTATTGGGTAGCGATTATCAACACTCCGTGTTGGGGGCCGGTCACTCTCAGATGTCCATGGCTACGTTAAACGCCATACTGGGAGGACACGTCCGAGTGGGATTGGAAGACAGCCTCACCATTGGGAAAGGAGAGTTAGCTAGCAGCAACGCTCAGCAAGTCCAAAGGATTCGGCGTATTGTCGAAGAACTTGGGTTTGAAATAGCAACGCCCAACGAGGCTCGTCAGTTGTTGCAGTTGAAAGGACCCGATAAGGTGAACTTTTGATGGACTCGTTTCAGATTCGCCCCGCAAACCCCGGTGATGTTGGCAGCCTTCATCAGATGCTTCTTGAGCTAGCAACAGAAGTAGATCGGTCCGAATCGATTTCCAGTAGCCCCGACGATTTATTGCATCATGGTTTCGGCAAAAACCGCCGATTCGACACATTGGTCATAGAATCCAGCCATCAATTGGTTGGTTTTTGCTTATTCTTTCTTACCTTCTCCTCCTGGCGAGGCGAAACCGGGGTGTATATCCAAGATTTGTACGTTGCACCCCACACTCGCAAGGAAAATTTGGGCAAGCGCTTGTTGGAAGCAGCCGCATTGAAAGCCCAAGACGATGGCGCCACACATTTGCGTTTATCACTACATACTGAAAATCAAAAAGCCGCTGAGTTTTATCAACACGTCGGGTTGTTACCGCAACAACATGAACGCATTTTCGAGATCAACG
>JBCCFQ010000961.1:0-1647 GCA_039029655.1 Pseudomonadota bacterium
AGAAAACGTTGCCCATTGTTTGCCTGATTTGTACTGTGCCCGGCGTTGGGGGTTTGACCGCATCCCAAAGATTGTCAGTGGATCGAAGATGCCCTCAGGCGGTGATTTACTCAAAGCCGTTATCCGCCTATGTTTTGGCCATCGACCCACATTTTGCCCCTAAGATATACACATGTTATCCACAAGAAATTCTATACCCGAATAAATCTCGCCGGGTTGATTAAAAAGTACGCTAAATAAAGCTAGAGTACTGATTTTGTTGAGAAATATTTTTTCCCGTCTAGGTCAGAAATTTGTGGATAACTCTGCGGTAGCCGCGTATTATGGTCCTCCTCAAACGACAATAACTAGTAAAAATACACCGAGTAAAACAACGTTAATTTCGGATGAGTGACAAGTTGAAAGACTGTCACCTAGGGGACCGCTTTGCCTGAAGCCGTGTGGCAACAATGCATCACCAGACTGCAAGACGAACTGCCTTCGCAACAATTTAATACCTGGATCAGGCCGCTACAGGCAACTGAAGACGGACGCAATCTGACCTTGGTGGCCCCCAACCGTTTCATCAAGGACTTCGTCTCGGATAAGTTTTCTGAGCGAATTTCAGAACTGGTGCGGGAATTGGCGCGCGAGCAGATCCTGGACGTTGTGCTCGAGATAGACAATATTGCCACGTCGCCATCTGTCATGGCTAAAAATCATCCGGCCACTAATCCATCGCATGATCTCGGTCCTGCATTGAACGGTAGTACCTCTGGGGGTTTGACGAATAGCACACCGCACACTGCAAGTCCAACATCTTCGACACAGCGCCGAACTGCCAAACGAAAAGTAGATGTCACAGGCTCGCTACAACACCAACACAACCTGGTAGAGACCTATACCTTTGACAATTTCATTGAGGGCAAATCGAATCAGTTAGCGTTGGCTGCAGCGAAACAGGTGGCTCAAAACCCAGGGGAGTCATATAACCCACTGTTTCTATATGGCGGCGTAGGCCTGGGTAAAACACACTTAATGCATGCTGTTGGCAATGCCTTGCAGCGTGAGAACCCCCAGGCCAAAGTGGTGTATCTTCATTCCGAACGCTTTGTTGCAGACATGGTAAAAGCCCTGCAACTCAACGCCATCACAGATTTCAAGCGCTACTACCGATCGGTGGATGCTCTGCTGATCGATGACATTCAATTTTTTGCTAAGAAAGATAGATCTCAAGAAGAATTCTTCCACACCTTCAATGCTCTGTTAGAAGGTGGCCAGCAGATGATTCTGACCTGTGACCGTTATCCTAAAGAGATTGATGGCTTGGAGGAACATCTCAAAGGTTACCCCGTCATGCAGATCTTCACCGGGATGGATCTCATAGCAAATGTTCACGTCGTTTTCGTCGGCATGATCGAGGATTGGTCGCCAACGGCGCGCGAGCTCATCAAACGCAGTCTCAATGAGACCTGCCGGGCGCTGCGGCCATGGGTAGACGTAAGGCCAGGCAAGCGCCCCGGAGAAGGACACGTGGTTCTTTATGCCCATGTTGGCCGAGGCAGAGATCGCCTTCATCACCTGATCGACGGCCCATTCCTGACGCGCCTTCGGATTGCCGTGCACCGAGGGATCGGCAAAGCCGTCAAAGGCTGTGTCATAGGCGGG
>JBCCFQ010000962.1:0-1637 GCA_039029655.1 Pseudomonadota bacterium
CAAGCGAGGAAAGAAGAAAGTACTCACCAAGAAGTGGGCCTGGATACCTACATTGAAGCACACTTTTATGGTGGTCATTACCTTCGTCTTCCTGAGCATTATGTGGTCCTTCTGGTCCAGTGAAGACGTTGGCCAGTGGTGGCAAGTCATGTCAGCATCAACTAATAGTGGTGCTGGAGCATGGGGCTGGTTATTATTAGGCCTGGCCGCACTCTACGTGCTGATCGTATTGAAAGAATGGCTGGAAGCGAAAGGAGTGTACGTCTTCTTTGACGAAACCAAGATGAGCTTCTCTGAGGTTGCGAGTAGAACCAGTGTTATGGCGCTCGGCGTTGTACTTATCGGGCTGCCACAAGTACAAAATCAGCTTGGAGAAGATACCGGATCGTTTATCGCCTCCCTCCAGGAAACGCGACTCAATGACCGAGATGCAGCTATCGAAGAGCGAGGCTACTACGAGGGCTTGATGGACAACCGAAGCTATACGTCTCAGCTCTCTTGGTCCCAACAAAACAAGTCGCCAAAGGACTGGAAGCCTATCATGGAGACGGACCTTGTGCGTGACGGTGAAGGCGTGATCGTGTATGAGCTTATGCCGAACCTCGATCAGGAGTTCAAGGAAGTATCGTTCAAGACCAATCAATGGGGCATGCGCGACCAAGAGTATGCTAAAGAGCGTGCACCAAACACCTTGCGTATCGCACTGCTGGGTGCTTCATATGAGCAAGGAGCCGGTGTGCGGCGAGATCAGACATTCGAGGCTGTTCTAGAAGACACCCTAAATGCCTACTTAGCTGGAAGCCCATACGATCGCTACGAAATCCTGAACTTCGCAACAGGTGGATATAGCCCGGTTCAGAACGTCGCTGTGGCGGAAGAAAAGATGAAAGATTTCCAACCAGACATCGTTATGTACGCGATGTATTCGACCGAAGAGCGACGCATGTTTATGCAACTGGAAAACATCGTCAAGCAAGATCGGGACCTGCCTTATCCATTCCTGAACGAGTTGATCCAAAACACCGGTGTAACGCCAGGCATGGAAAAGAGCGAAATTCGCTCACGGCTCAGAAGACACGAGCAGGACTTACTCGGATGGAGCTTTAAGGAGATCGCAGAAACCAGCACATCAATTGGAGCCACTCCCTTTATATCATCCATAGCTGCATTTGGGATTTTGCAGCAAGCGCAGCCCCTTCGCCGCTGGTTGGTGACCCTTGCCATTGTGACGATGTTGATCCCTCCTTCGGCCGTTTGGCTGTGGCGCTTCGAGCTTTTTCAAGCAGTTGGCATTATTGACACCCTATTTGCCCTTGTTTTTCCGGCGTTTGCTGGGGGAAATTCACTTTTTGTTTTGATTTACTTCTGGGCTTGGAATCGAATCCCGCATGAGCTATTTGAGGCGGGACGTTTGGATGGTGCAGGGTTTATGGGTCTATGGTGGTTTTTGGGCCTTCCGCTTGTCCGGCCGGCAACGGCCGCCGTGACGTTGCTTGCCGTTTTGCAATTTTGGGGGAGTTTTATCGAACCGCTACTGTTTATTTTTGATCCTTCAAAGTATACCTTGCCAGTATCATTGCAGCTGCTTAACCAGCTTGATGCCACCAATCGCCCGTTGCTGATGGCGGCCGCCGTGC
>JBCCFQ010000963.1:0-1633 GCA_039029655.1 Pseudomonadota bacterium
CCTTGGGCAAGACTCGGTATCTTTCGATTCAGTTCAAGTTTGTCATCTATTGAGCATCCCTGCACATATTACTATCTCATCAACACAATCTGCTCTAAAGCAGGCGCTTCATTTGGCATAGCGTTGAGGGTCACCCTCGAAATGTCCAAAATATCGTTGGGTGGCCAGCTCTAACGACACAGGCCCTTTGCCGTCGCGAGCATGACTCAATGCCTGGTTCATTAAGTCGTGCACTTCGAAAAAGTCGTTACCATCTCCAGCGAGAGATAACATGCCAAAGCTTTCGCTGCGCGTTTGGATACTGGGTGCGCCCACCGCATAGTCGGCGCCGGTGTGCTCCCCATAACCATTGTTCTCGAAAACGAAGATCGCCGGCACTTGAAGAACCACAGCCATGTTCATGGCTTCAAAGGTTGTGCCTTGATTAGATGAACCGTCGCCACCAAAAGCCACGCTGACTCGACCATTGTTGTCCAACTTATTGGCTATGGCCGCGCCCACGGCCAGAGGTGGACCGCCACCTACAATGCCGTTGGCACCAATCATGCCACGATCGAAATCGGCGATATGCATTGAACCGCCCTTACCTTTGCACAGCCCTCCGGATCGCCCGTAGATTTCCAACATCATCTTTTTTGGGTCGCATCCTTTGGCAATACAATGACCATGACCACGGTGAGTGGACACAATGTAATCTTCATCCGTCAAAGGATCGCAAACTCCCACCGCCGCTGCTTCTTGACCCGAATATAAATGAGTAAATCCTGCAATCTCACCCGTCTGAATCTCGATGTGCAATCGCTCTTCAAATTCGCGAATGATGCGCATTTGCCGATAGACCCGTAGCAAATCTTCTTTTTCCATTTTGCTTACCGCTTTGATTGTTTTGACCACGTGTTTACGTAGTCATCTAGTGTCTTGTGAAAGTGACGTATCCGTACCTCTAAATCGCCCAACCATAGACCTTCGTACGCCGCACTGTTCATCCCCAGCTGTACATTGGGCAGGTTGGCCCCATCTTGATCAATCACCATCCCTAACGACTTCTCTCCATATTGATAGTATTTGTGTCTGGGACGTTTCTCTGGGATTTCCTCTTCATCCACCAAATACTCAAGCATCCAAATATCAAACAACATTTTGTTGGGGTCAGTGGCATGCGGTCGATGTCTGAACAGCATTAAATGATCGGCGTGGGTATTAAATGTCAAATTAGGAAAAACCAAATAATTATAATCGTCGGTCAGCTGATCATCGTTCAGATCTGAGTAGTCACGCCCTTCTGCCGCTGCGTGATCCCGCAAGTGCCGTTGCACTTTTTTGCGAATACCGTCCACCGGACCTTCATAGGATGCCGGATCAAGTCCCGCTTCGGTCAGCATGAATTTCAGTGGTGGTGGAATCTCAGGAATTCTCTTAATGGCTGGACTGGTGATACCAAAAGGAACCAAATAACGGGAATGGCGCTCGTAGCAGTCGATTTGCACATCCATATCGTCGAGATACCACAACAATTGTGGGTGTGTGGCTGCTACGTGATAGGTCTCATTGAAAGCATCTACAGACGTCTTCCAGTTGCAATTCCACTCCATGGTGACATCGCGGGTGAGCACCATACGACCGAAATGGTAAG
>JBCCFQ010000964.1:0-1629 GCA_039029655.1 Pseudomonadota bacterium
GCCCCGCTCCCATCTCGTACATTGCCATTTCTTCGATGAATGGAAGTACATTGTATTCCCACCCGCCGGGTTGATCTTCGTCAAAGCCCAGATCAGGATCACCCGTCCAGCGCTGGGACCAGCCGCCTGTCGGGAAGATTCCATGGGCATCGTGGTGGTTCAACATTCCCAAACCGAATTGTGTGAGATGGTTCTTGCACTGGATGCGTCGCGCAGCTTCGCGGGCGGATTGGACAGCCGGAAGGAGCAGCGCAACGAGTATCCCAACAATTGCAATAACGACGAGAAGTTCGACCAGCGTGAAGCCATGTCGGTGGTTTGATCGAATTGCCATCGTAAACCTCCGGTCGATTGACCGTCGTGGAAAAGTCGTGGGTTCCTACAAGGTACTCGATATCGAGTAGAGATTACAAAGCGAGCGAGGTGATTTTAACGAAGTTGGCGGAATTTGAGTCAAAATACGCGGCCGTGCTCACTGATGATGACGCGCTGTAGCTACGCTCGTCAGAGCGTGATGCGTGTTTCGTTCGACTGAGCTCTGATCCACGCTGGGTCAACGAGCATTTCTTATTGCCTTCGAACTGCTCCACCACCGTCT
Source organism: Pseudomonadota bacterium (assembly GCA_039029655.1). Lineage (GTDB taxonomy): Bacteria > Pseudomonadota > Gammaproteobacteria > Steroidobacterales > JBCCFQ01 > JBCCFQ01. Next base: position 599 of record JBCCFQ010000964.1, read on the forward strand.
GGCGAAGGTAGTTACGGTGATTAACCGATTGAAATAAAAAAGGAGGCACGTTTTCACGTGCCTCCTGTATTCGTTCCATCACTTTATCTGGGTGCTACCTACTTGCAATCATTGCGTTTCAGTTTGTGTTTATTGGTTTCGACTCTACTTGCGTCGAACGCGAAGAAGAGCTGCCATGCCGAGCAGCAACAGGCCAAAACCGGCTGGTTCTGGAACTGCGTTGACTGGCGAGCTGAAGTTGATGGTGTATGCACCACCGACTCCGTTACCAAGACCATCCCAACCTGCCAGAGGACCGTTGCCCTCAGGGGCCTGAATCAAATTGCCATTCAAGTCGCTGAACGTATTGGTGAATCCAAAAACTGGATTGCCACCCGCATCCAACGCATCGTTGTTGAATTCCGTCATGGCCAACAGGTAAACACCACCGGGCAGATCAAGGGAGATTTCACTACAGTTGAATCCTCCGCAGATATTCGAACCGTCGGCACCGTCATCGTTCTCCGCGATGCCCGTGCCGTCGGATTCAAAGAGGTGCAATTGGGGATCGAAATCGTCGGTTCCACCCGCATCCATGGTCAGAATGCCACCACCCCAGCTGAACGCATAGAGGTCGGGGTCATTTACGTCGTTGGTACCAAGGATCGTGGTGGTGCCGTCCGTTACAGACTGGCCACCGGGTAGGTCCGTAGCGTCACCAGACTCGTTATAAGTCTGCGCAAAACCGCTCTGACTGGCAATCAATACGATTGCAGCCGCCACAAGGCTCCGAATTGTCAATGTCATCGTGCAAGTGTCCTCAAATAAAGGAAATGGAACATAAACTAAACACAAAAAACGCCTTTCGCGTGCGTGGCTGCAAAACCTGCAATCACGCAAGAGAAAGGCGCTTCTCTTTCATCCATACGTCCATAGCGTCACACAACTCGTTTCGAGTCTGCGCAAAACTACCCTGACTGGCGACCAACGAGATCGCAGCCACCAAAGGGCTTTTCCAATTTGTCGATATCATTAGGCAAGCGTCCTCCAAC
>JBCCFQ010000965.1:0-1629 GCA_039029655.1 Pseudomonadota bacterium
CACGCGTCCGCTTCCTCGTTATAGAACTCCACTGACCGTAGGTACGTGTTGCCATTGAAGCCGCCGACTCCGGGAGGTACATTTTCACCCAGGTGCCGCTTGAGCAAAGCGGGGATTCCGGCTTCCACTTCCGCCAGACGTGATTCCGGCACCTGGATGTAGGTTCGCAACCAGGAAAAGCCCCACTGGTCCAGCAAAGAATTGTAAAGCGACTCAGCGTTATGCATCGACCCCAGGGCCTGGAACTGAATATGCGTATGCCCGGACGGAGGTTCGACAACCCCCGTTACCTTCATCAGGAATTCCTGGTTGCCATCGTATACCTTCACCGGCAATGTCTTGCCCACTGCACTTTCTGCTGCAAATAAACGCCGGCTTAACTCACTGGTAATGACAACGCTATTGACTTCGTCCAGACAAGTTTTCGGGTCTCCCTCCACAAAACGGAAAGAGAACATCTCAAAGAAAGTAGAATCCGCCCAGTAGAAATCCTCAACCAACAAAGGCCTGACTTCACCCATCTTAACGGGATCATTGCCATATCTGCACACCGACAAAAAAGGAAATTCCTCTTGTAACAAGGCGCCGTGCACCGACGAAGTTGCCTGTCCTCGTTCCCCTGTAACCGGGTCGAAGCGTAAAACCCGGTACAGATCATCCGCATGTTCATGCATCCGGTCGTGTGCCAACTCGTTCCAGCTGAAAAGGCCGATGAAAAAAGCAGACGATAATCCTAAAACGAGTCCCAAAATCTGGATGAAGGTAGCTGAAGGGTGTTTTCCGGCGTGTCTCCATGCCACTTTGAAATGACTGATGTGCATAGGTCCTGGTTGAAGTTGATTGAATCGGGGTATCCGGTACCATCTCGGTGAAAGCAAAACTTTTAATACAATTCTTCGCCGTGCGACTTTCGACCCTTCCCGCTCAAGATCGCGGTAGTAAATTTCAAGCAAATCACCCTGTAACTCATCCAGGTATTGCTTAGAACAGGTAAAAGCTAAAAATCGCATGGTCCACTCGGGTGGTTGTGGGCCCATATCAAAAAGCATTTTTTGGCATTAAATTCCACATCTTCTCCCGCTGTAAGCGTACTCGCTCCAACGCGCGCTGCCCCGCCAGATTGATCCGATACAAGCGCTTGCTCCGACCCCCGCGCACCGGCGATGACGCACCGGCATAAGATTCTACAAAACCCTTCTTCTCTAGCCGGTTTAATGTCGTGTGAATGGTGCTGATGCTAGCTCGCCGCCCAGTGTGCTCCTCAACCTCGTCCATTACCGTAATCCCGTAAGCGTTTCCGCTTAAAATGCCGACGGTTAGTAACACCAGCTCTTCAAATTCTCCTAGGTGGGTTCCTTTCATATATTATCCGTAAATGTCGAACAAATATAATAATATCTTTCGTAAATGCCAATTAAATAAATCGATATCTTTCGTAAATGCCGATCTTAACAATTTTCTAAATTATTTAGGGTGGGAATACCGAACTTCGCAATTCGGCTGAGATCCCCAAGACTTTTGAAGTCTCGAAGACTTCAAAAGTCTGGTGAACCCAGCTAACCCGGCGAATCTAAAGAAAGGAGCCTACTCAGTCTTAATGGCCTCCCGCGGATTCAAATGAGCGGCCCG
>JBCCFQ010000966.1:0-1612 GCA_039029655.1 Pseudomonadota bacterium
AGAGGTTTGAGCTAGATTGGGATCAAACAGTAGCAACACTTCCTACATCATCATAATCAGTTGTGTTGCTACAATTGGTGGATTCCTGTTTGGCTTTGACAGTGGAGTCATAAACGGTACGGTTAATGGGCTGAAGATTGCATTCAACTCCGACAGTGTCGGCACTGGATTCAATGTTGCCTCTATGTTGCTTGGCTGCGCCGTCGGTGCTTACTTTGCCGGACGTCTAGCGGACCAGTTCGGTCGCAGATCGATTATGCGTGTCGCGGCCGTGTTCTTTATTGTCAGCGCTTGGGGTTCGGGCATAGCGACCCAGTCCACGGAGTTTGTCTTTTACCGAATACTGGGCGGGCTGGCGGTAGGCGCGGCCAGTATCCTATCTCCTGCGTACATCAGCGAAGTAGCGCCAGCCCGCTACCGAGGGTCTCTTGCGACAGTGCAACAAGTCGCCATCATCAGCGGACTCTTTATCGCCTTCATAAGCAACTATGTGTTAGCCAACTACGCAGGGTCCGCCACAGCGGAGTTATGGTTGGAGTTTGAAGCCTGGCGATGGATGTTCTGGATGGAGATCGTACCTGCAACCATATTCCTGATCGCCCTCTTTTTTATCCCGGAGAGCCCTCGATTTCTCGTGTTGACTCGAAGATCTGACGAAGCCCTTAACGTGCTCAAAAAGCTTTCTGACCTAGAAGCAGCACAAACCAAAGTAGAAGAAATTGATCAGTCTCTTGCCTCAGACCATCACAAACCAAAACTGAGAGATTTGCTGGACCCAAACACCAATCGAATCCGCCGCCTAGTTTGGGTAGGCATCGGGCTTGCAACGTTCCAGCAGCTAGTTGGCATCAACGTGGTGTTTTACTACGGTGCGGTGTTATGGCAGTCCGTGGGTTTCGCTGAAAGTGATGCGCTGTTGATCAATGTCCTGAGCGGCGGGCTGAGTATAGGCGCGGTCATTGTCGCGTTGGTGCTCGTAGATCGCATAGGCAGAAAACCGCTACTTCTTGTCGGTTCCATTGGGATGGCACTGTCACTCGGAACACTCGTGATCGCTTTCCTCAATGCCTCGATAGACGCAGACGGTTCACTGACTTTGGAAGGCATTTACGGCCCCATGGCTTTGGTGGCAGCCAATATCTACGTGGTGTTTTTCAACGGATCTTGGGGACCTGTCATGTGGGTTATGCTTGGTGAAATGTTTCCGAACCAAATTCGTGGGACCGGTTTGGCTGTCAGTGGTCTCGCCCAATGGGGATCGAACTTCACCATCACTATGACGTTCCCCATATTGCTAACAAGCATCGGTTTGGCAGGAGCCTATGGGATATACACGGCGGGCGCCATCATTTCCATTCTCTTTGTCATCAGGATGGTCCATGAAACCCGCGGACTAGAACTGGAAGAAATGCGCGGCTGACGTCCAAACCAATCGAGATCTTTTGTTAGTCCAAATTATAGAGCGACACACGCGAACTTCTGAGGCTTCTCGCTGTCACCCCGGAGTCCCTTCCCCAGAGCTTTGGGTAGGGGCATGCAGGGACGGTCCGCGCATAGAGGTTGTTAATCTCTGCTGCCACGCCAATGGAACTAAGTTGCCCGACCTTTATTG
>JBCCFQ010000967.1:0-1612 GCA_039029655.1 Pseudomonadota bacterium
AAACCTGGAACATTATGTTCTGAACAATCCCGTACAAAACGGAATAATCACAAATCACCCCGAACAATCACTCTCGAACATGTTCAGGATTGTTCAGGCTTTTTGCTAAAACTAATTATCTGGAATTATGAAATAACCCGAACATTGTTTGCAGGGTCGTACAGAAGGTTATATGAAAAATTGACTTATGATCTACCAAATGGCGTAGACTATAAATAGGTGCCCCATCTTTCATCTATAATCAAAATGATAAATTAATTGATAGATTCAAAAATTGTTTTGTTTCATAAAAACAGCAATTTTAACGCCACATAGAGTCCACATTGATTTGTGCAGACAGACAGACTGACTGACACACAGTTTGGCTATTATATAACAAGGATTTTCTAAATTAAGTACAGTCCAGTTCTTAGCTTTACACTGCCTGGGCTTGTACGGGAAAAATATCAAATATATAAGAATAAAACACTCTGATCTGGATATGGGAATACAAGCACAGTGTGATGTACTGAAGGGTGTGTAATATGACCCTGCCAGTAAGGTGGACTCAAATATTTTGTGTGGTTTCGACCATTCAAAGTTTTTTTCGGTTGGACGTGATGCACAGCATTCGCGGCCTGTGCCATCCCGCTGAAGATCAAGCCACCGAGCAAAAAGGCAGCAATACCGCTGTGACTCAAGTCCGGGTTGATGCCCTTCAGTCTGCCGTGAGCTTCATCCAATGCCGCGTTGCTGCTTGCCGGAGAAGCCTCAAGAGCCGGGCGCCACTCCCAGCCGAAGGCGTCCATTTCCAGAATAACGCCTGCCATGTTTTGCAGTCGTGCAAAATCCATTTTGGCGAGATTGATGAGGGCGCCCGCCTTGATCTCCTGATACGGCTGATAGCCTATCTCCACCTTCTGGCACAGGTCGCCTAGCAGGGTTTCGATGGCGTTGAAGTCCGCCATGTCCCGATCAAACGTGTCCCCGTAGTTGATGAGCGGAATCCTCTCCCGGGTCACCAGCAGGTCGAAGAAGTCGGACACACCGCCCGTATTCTCGTCCAGCGCGGCCATCACATTGAAGTCGGTGCGGCCCAGCGCCTTCGCGCCGGACGAACCGTTAAGGTAGACCTCGGCCGCGCGTATGATCATCGGGTCAGGTATGAACCCAAAACGTCTGCGAAGCTCTGCCCAACCCGCAACGGAGTGTTCAGCGATTACGATGTTTGACATGAACCATCCTAAATAGATGAGAGTCAGTTAGCTGAGTTTAGTGCAGGTGAGACTCCTGGCGCAGGCAGTGCGTATTCTTCGTCCGCAGACTACGTCGAGCCAAACGGTTTGATCTCGATAGCCTTTGCCGCGAACTTGAGGCAAGTTGTCGGGGTCTTCGGCCACGGTGTGACAGCAAAATGCAGTATCGGGTTTTCTCCGGCGAGGATGGCCAGTCTCATATCGAAGAATTCGAGATGAGTGATGCCGACACCTTCCATTTTTCAATGATTGAAGATGAGGCGGTTATCCCTGGTCATGGGCTCGGTATCGTCTTTCGGCGTAAGCCCATGCCGGGCTGGCATACCTGCCCACGCCGGCAATTCGTGGTCGTTATTTCGGGTGAAATAGAGCTCGGG
>JBCCFQ010000968.1:0-1576 GCA_039029655.1 Pseudomonadota bacterium
AGTTGCCAATATCGAAGTCTTTAATGCCACCGCCAAATCGTACTGGAAATTCACTGACATCGAACTGAGTCACCGGTCCGATCCCGCTTTTGCCAGCACAAATGTTAGTCCAAGCGTCAGACAGCGTATTTCCCACCGGAGACACGATTCCGATACCTGTTACAACAACTCTCTTTCGCGACACGTGGATTTCCAAAGATAGCGCCACCGTTAAACGGCGGCGCTACAACATAGATTGGTATTAAGCGCTTTGTCGCGCGTTAACGTAATCGATGGCTAGTTGAACTGTGGTTATTTTTTCAGCTTCTTCGTCGGGAATTTCACATTCAAATTCCTCTTCTAGTGCCATAACTAATTCAACAGTATCGAGTGAATCGGCGCCAAGATCGTCCACAAAGGACGCGTCGGTGGTTACCTCATCTTCTTTAACCCCCAACTGTTCCGCAACGATCTTTTTTACTTGATCTTCAACGCTCATTCGCAAATACCCTCAAATATTAATCAAAAATGGTAAGGTCGGATCTAGCTCCGAAACCCCACCGCGGCCGCCATTGTAAGTGAATGTGCACCCCTAATCTACTGATCCACAAGAGACCTACGCCATATGCATGCCACCATTGACATGCAGGGTCTCTCCTGTCACATAGCCCCCGGCGTCGGATGCCAGATAGGCCACAGCCTTGGCAATATCTTCGGGTGCTCCCAAGCGAGCCAAAGGAATCTGCGCCACCAGAGCATCACGCTGCTTTTCGTCTAAGGCTCGGGTCATATCGGTCTCGATAAATCCAGGGGCTACACTGTTTACGGTGATGCCTCGGGAGCCGACTTCTTTGGCCAGGGATTTTGTGAACCCAATGATGCCCGCCTTGGCTGCAGCATAGTTGGCTTGCCCGGGGTTGCCGGTCACGCCCACCACTGAGGTGATGTTGATGATACGTCCCCATCGAGCTTTCATCATGCCCCTTAGACAAGCCTTAGATAGAAGATAAATGGATGACAGGTTGGTACTCAAAATGTCGTCCCATTCATCATCCTTCATACGCATGAGAAGATTGTCTCTGGTAATACCCGCATTGTTGATCAAAATCTGCGGTGGGCCTTCTGCACCTTGTATCTCCTTTATGACTCCATTGATGGATTCAGGGTCGGAGACATCCAGTACCATGCCGCGGCCCCCCTTCCCCAGATACTCTGAAATATTCTCGGCGCCACTTTCTGAAGTTGCCGTACCAATGACCTGAACCCCCAGTTCCATCATTTCGCTGGCGATGGCTTTACCAATCCCACGTGAGGCACCTGTCACCAGCGCTACCTTATTCGACATGGTCATTCCCCGCTGTTTAACTGTTCAATTGCTTTGTCTAATGTTGCTTGATCAAACACAGGTTGCACACCCATTCTTCGATCGATGCGACGATTCAGTCCGGCCAGTACCTTTCCCGGACCCAACTCCAAAATGCTTGATACATCGTTTTGTTTCATGGCCTCGATGGTGTCCACCCAAAGTACCGGCTCGCACACTTGTCTAACCAATGCTTCTCGCACTGCCTCGGCATCGTCATGGCTCTTAACATCC
>JBCCFQ010000969.1:0-1547 GCA_039029655.1 Pseudomonadota bacterium
CAATAAAAGAGCGAAAGGAACGCCTTGTCAACTCCATCACATCGGCAATTCGGCGTTCGCTCGATCCCAATCAGGTGCTCAGTGTTGCGGTAAATGAGTTAGGACAAACATTAAATCGAGATCGCTGCATCATTTATCAGTGTACTGATGATGATGCGTCAGCCATAATCGAGTACGAGTACAAAATTGCGGGCGTACCCTCTCTGATTAACCAGTCCTGGAACTTTGGGACAAATCCTTGGTTTGATCAGATCTCGACGGATCAAGACTGCATTTTTATTGACAATATTCAGCAAAACGAGACCGTTCTCACCGAACCAAGCTTTCTACGGCAGCTGACACGGGCTGGCATTCATACGCTGTTAATGGTGCCAGTTATCCACCAAAAAACGCTGATTGGCATGATTGAACTGCATCAGTGCCACCCGGAAAACCACCCTCGCCATAACGATGATCTTGCGGTGTTGGAGGCGATCGCAGCGCAAGTTGGCGTCGCCCTGATACAAGCGCAAGCCTATGCAGACTTAGAAGATCTCAATGAGCAGCTTGCAAATCTGGAGCGCACCCGCAGTAATCTGATTGCAATTACCGGACATGAACTCCGAACCCCTTTATCCACCATACAAGTGTGCCTAGAGAGCTTAGCCTTTGAGCCCGATATGGCCCAGGAACTTCGCGAGGTCATGCTGAGCACGGCACTCACCGATGCAGAAAGAATGCGCAAGCTCGTCCAAGACTTTCTAACCCTCTCTCGCTTGGAAAGTGGACGTGTTGACTGGCACTCCGAAGCCATTTCACTCTTTGAATGCGTCAATCTTGCACTGAGCAGCGTCACGATCCGTCAAGGTGACCAACCCTACCCAGAAATCGAGGTCTTGATTAAAGAAGACAATCCTTTTATCGAAGCTGACGGGGAATGGCTCGTCGAAGTTCTAGTCAAGCTCATCGATAATGCCTGTAAATTTAGCAGCCCCGAAGACAAAATCACTATCAGTGCTCAGATGCTTGAACAACGGCTGATGCAAGTGACGATCATTGACACTGGTCGAGGCATCGAGCCCAACCGTCTCGAGGATATTTTTGAACGGTTCTATCAAGAAGAAGGTGCCCTCCGTCGCACCACAGGCGGAACGGGTCTTGGACTGGCAATCTGCCGCCAAATTATCCACAACATGGGCGGAAAAATCTGGGCAGACTCTCCCGGAAAAGGTCAAGGCAGTACCTTTTCGTTTACGGTACCTCTAGCCAGCAGTGAGTAACCTGAATTGTCCAGAGCACTCGCAAAGGGGGATGCTCAGTCTGGGATCAACAAATTTGAAGGCTCTTATGACTTCTGAAGAACTGTAACAGTTCATTCTCCTTTTTTAGTTCCCGTCAAAGGCGATGATAGGATTCGCAATATAAGAAACGTTGGTACACCATCTTCTGTACCGTTTTGGAGAGGAATTCATGGCAGAATCACTATCTGGACAGATGCCAAAATTTGGTGGCAGCACAGGAGGCTTACTATCCAAAGCTGACACTGAAGAAAAATATGCAATCACCTG
>JBCCFQ010000970.1:0-1543 GCA_039029655.1 Pseudomonadota bacterium
CTACCGCTGTGCCAAAACCGAACACAATCGACTGTAAAAAACTCCTAGATGACGTCACATTGAGCAAAGTGACGCCTAGTATCGCGCTATTAGTGGTAATCAATGGCAGATAAATGCCGAGTAGTTGATAAAGAATCGGGTTGCTTCTTCGAACCGTGATCTCGGTAATCTGAACAGCGACGGCAATGACCATGATGAAGCTGATGATGCGCAGAAACTCCACTTGAAGGGGTACCAGAAGCCAGGCATGGACCAAATAGCTCAATGCCGACGCAACGGTTAGCACAAACGTGGTGGCTAGCGACATGCCAATGGCAGTTTCTAGTTTTCGAGTTACCCCCATGAAGGGGCAAAGTCCTAAGAACTTCACCAAAACGAAGTTGTTCACCAAAACGGTGCTGACGATAATGACGAACAACTCATTCATTTGTGCCGTTGATCTCCTTTACTTGACCCGCATACCCGGTTTAGCGCCGGAATCCGGGCTGACCACAAAGATTTCCGATCCTCCGGGCCCTGCAGCGAGCACCATCCCTTCTGAAACCCCGAATTTCATTTTGCGTGGTTTTAGGTTCTTCACCAGAACCACGAGTTTGCCTTCAAGATCCTTAGGGTTGTATGCAGCACGAACACCGGCAAACACCGTTCTTTCGTGTTCGCCAACGTCTAGTTCAAGTTGCAATAGTTTGTCTGCACCCTCAACCAGTGATGCCTTGGTCACCCGTGCCACCCGAAGATCGATCTTGGTGAAGTCATCAATTGAAATCTCGTTGTCCGTTTTTGCTTCGGCCACGGGTGGACTAACCAAGGCATCCACAGATTTCTTTTCCAGACGCGTCATCAGTGGTGTGTAGGGGTTAATTTCACAATCAAGCAATGGCGTATTGGCATCCTGCCAGGTCCACGGTGTGTCTTCTCCAAAAAAAGCTTCTGCCTTTGCAGCGGTTTGGGGAAGCACGGGTTTGAGCATAATCATCAGGCGTCGAAACCAGTTTAGACCTGTCGTACAAATTTCTTTGACGGCGTCTTCATTGCCCCCTTCCTTTGCTAGTTTCCAAGGTGCTCGGTCGGCAATGTAGGCGTTCACTTTGTCAGCCTGAGCCATGATTTGTGTTATGGCCTTTGCGTACTCCCTACCTTCCAACCTAGCCGCTATGCTTTCCGTATCCGCCGTGTCGAACGTGAGTGTTGGATCCATGTTTGGACCCAACTTGCCGCCACACAGCTTTGCGCAACGACTAGCGATATTGACCAGTTTGCCCACCAGGTCTGAGTTAACTCGTTGGACAAAGTCGTCTAGGTTAAGATCTACATCGTCGACACCAGGTCCCAAACGACTGGCGTAGTAGTAACGAAGGTATTCTGGGCTTAGATGATCTAGGTAGGTTCTCGCCATGATGAAAGTGCCGCGGCGTTTGGACATTTTCTTACCATCCACGGTGACGAACCCATGGGTGAATACTCCACTGGGTTTCCGGAAATCTGCGCCGTGTAGCACCGCTGGCCAGAATAAAGCGTGAAAATAAACGATGTCCTTACCAAC
>JBCCFQ010000971.1:0-1535 GCA_039029655.1 Pseudomonadota bacterium
ATGGCCGCAAAAGTGGGGCGGCCCTGGCCTCCCCAGCCGCCCCTGCTCTGACGCCCCTGGCCATGGAGCAAGCCCCTCCCCGTTCCCCACCCAACTTTGGCAAAAATTCTTGCATGGAGATACCGCCTAGTGGCATTGGCAGGGTGCCCAGATGAGGGGGCTTCCAACTGTCCCAACTCTTCAATACCACTGCAGTTTACAAGCCATGAGATCCCACACCATATAATATTATCATTAAAATGTCTCGCCGTTGCCTCCGGTAATCAATACTCGCTGACTCATAAAAACTGGAAACCCCTAATCAAAATCTGCCCAACAACCTAAGTCCAGTTGTACTAGCTGACTCAAGCGATGGACGTCAGATGAGTAATATTGGGCCAACTCGGAACGTGTCTCCGCTGACATGCTCGGTGCCTTTGTCATAAGTTTATCCACCGCCAGACCCTTCAATCGAGCGTACAACCCAGGGGCTAAACCACTGAGTGCTCGACGCACGCCTGGCGTAACGGCACGCTTCACCAATGACCCAAGAAATTGGTTTCCCCAATGCCTGCCACCGGAATTCATACGCTGTTGATCTGATTGTGGCAGCAAATCAACCGATACGTTTAAAAACTGTAAAAGCTCCGTCAGCACAGACTGGGGATCTCGAACCAAGTGTTCAAACAGGGTAACCTTGACGTGATCAAAACTAGACTGAAAGCCAGATACCATATCCGCATACAAACCCATTCGCTTGTAATACAACATTGGGTTTAACGTGCTATCCGAGACACGACTGTCCTCCATGGCCAAGGCTTCTTCGAAATTCAAAGTCTCGTTAGCATCAAAGCGTTGACAATCAAAATACGCCGACATGGCCCGATCTATTGGGTTCCTGAGAATAACGATGATTTTGGTCTGAGAACCCAGTTTCTTAAGGACTCTGGGAATGGCTTGCCGCCAAAAATACAAATACAACACACTTGCTTCACCTCTCGCAGCAGCAGATCCCGCACTGGCAAATAACGCGTCGTAGTCCGCCTCCGACTCGATCCAAGTTGGTATCCGATGGGCCACTTCCGGTGCGACGAAAAAACTTGGTTCTTTGGTTTCGGGCAAGAAAACATCTGGATGGTGATTGAGATAAGCGTGTAACGATGTGGTACCACTCTTGGCGGCACCTACAATCAGGAAATTAGGATCCGTCACGGCAGCGACTCTTCTTGTCGGACCGTCCAAAGATTCAGACTCACCACCAAAAACCCCGCCAAGGCGTAAGACCACAAAGGATCAACAAGAACGTTACGTAACAACCAATCAAACAGATAGAGTACGACGGTTAGTGTGAAGACAAATTCCTGGGGCGTGGCAGTCTTGCTTTGATATCGGCGCCGCAACTTCAGTACCGATCTAAACGCCAGAACCACCAGAGACAGATAAACCATGGAACCCAAGATGCCGTAGCGGAAATAGACCAAGAGCGGACCAAAGTGAATATTGTGAACCTCGCCTTCATGACTCACGTTTCGCGCGATAAAAGAGTAGTAAGGACG
>JBCCFQ010000972.1:0-1530 GCA_039029655.1 Pseudomonadota bacterium
GGCAAGAACAATGACAACAAGCCCCACATACTGCTCGTCCTCACCCGCATAGCGCCCAAACGCATAAATAATGCAACCGCCACACAGTCTCGCCGACTTGGTTCTTGTAATTTTCTCCGTTCTGTTTGCTGGTGGCATGATTTATGCGTTTGGGCGCTATGCGGGTGAGGAAGTGCAGTATGTGGGGCTTGTTGTCATTGTTCTTGCCACATTGACCTTAACGATTCTCGTTCTCGGAACCTTTTGGTTTGGGTCGCGTCTAACTCAATCACACGCTGAATTGGCTTTAACGATCCCTTTACCCCAGTATCTCGATCAGCACCTGCGTCCATTTCTATGGATTATGATAGGCAGTGTGATCACCATTATGATAGGAACTCCATTGCTGTTACGCATTGTCATGCTACGCCCGTTTTTAGTATTGCTTGAAGGGGTGCGACTTGTGGAGGCTGGGCAATTTGATCAACGCTTGACTGTCTATCATGATGATGAAATCGGGAAACTCACAAGTGCATTTAATAATATGGTCGCATCGGTTGCACGGTCGCAGGCTGAACTCAAGGAATCAAACCTGCTGTTGGAAGAGCGCGTGGCAGACCGAACAGAAGAGTTGGAAATGGCAAAAGAAGTGGCTGAAGTTGCCAAGGTAGCGGCTGAAACTTCCAACCAAGCCAAAACTACCTTTCTTGCTAACATGAGCCACGAGTTGCGCACGCCACTCAATGCCATCTTGGGGTATGCTCAAATCTTGAAGCGAAAAGAGATTCAACTGGCCGCTGTATCTATTATTGAGCAAAGTGGACAACATTTACTCCAACTGATCGAAGATGTACTCGATATGGCGAAGGTTGAATCGGGGAAGCTAACCCTCAACATTGCTACTGTAAACCTACCCGATCTCCTCGATCAAATTGCGACGATGATTCGCCTAGAGGCGGAGTCAAACGGGCTGGTGTTTCGTGAGGAGATCGACCAAAAGATACCTCATCATATCATCGCTGATGGAAAGCGACTGCGCCAAGTATTGATCAATCTGCTGGGGAATGCGACTAAGTTTACCAGTCGAGGGAGCGTCACATTGCGCATCAAGCGATTGTATGTTGCGGCCAGAAAAACGATTGTTCGTTTTGAAATCATTGACACCGGCATTGGGATTCACAAAGATGAGCACGAGACGATCTTTAAACCATTTAATCAAGTTACCGATCATCCAGCCATTTCTCAAGGATCCGGGTTGGGGCTCTCGATTAGCCAAGATTTGGTCAGATTGATGGGGGGGACTCTAAAGGTAGATAGTGAAATCGGATTAGGCAGTCGATTCTGGTTCGATCTCCCACTGCAAACGGTTGGGGACAGCGTATTTGAGCCGAAACTAAAAAAGCGAATTGTGGGTGTTAGAGGAACACCCGTAATTATGCTAGTGGATGACACAACCGCAAATCGGACGATGCTGGCCGATTTGCTTTCGCCGATCGGCTGTCAAATTGTGGAAGCGGAGAATGGGGCAACGGCACTTGCGCTACTCGAAAC
>JBCCFQ010000973.1:0-1528 GCA_039029655.1 Pseudomonadota bacterium
CAACCACGGATAGTTGGCGCAACCACCAGAGCCGCGAAGAACCCATACACCACCGTTGGGATGCCGGCCAGCACCTCGAGAGCGGGCTTTACCACTGCCCGTATTCGGTGGCTTGCGTACTCGGAAATGTAAATGGCCGACATGAGGCCTATGGGAACCGCAACAAACATAGCGATCCCAGATATCAACAATGTGCCCGCGAATAAAGGTACCGCACCAAATGCGCCAGAGGAGCCAACCTGATCGGAACGTATTGCGGTTTGTGGACTCCATTCCAAACCAAACAAAAAGTCCCATATTGGGACTGCTTGAAAAAAACGTATTGCCTCAAGCAACACGGATAAGACAATACCCACGGTCGTGAACACCGCCACCGTGGAACTAACGAATAGAAAACCGGTGGCGATTGCCTCAACATTGTTTCGCGCACGAAACTTAGGACTGATTACTCGCACAGCGAGAAGACAGGCAAGTAGCGCGAGAGAGATGACGAACACACTCATCAAGAGGAGGCTTTTGCTTTGCAGATCCTGAAAGCGCGCCGCCGCGTCGTTTACCACCATATTGTCGCTGGTGATTCCAGTTTCTTCATCAGCAACGTTACGAACGTCGTTAATAACTAAGCCCAACTCGGCCGATGGCAAGTTGCGAACTTCCTCGGGCATTTCCGAGACAACGAGTCCCGTAATGATGTTGTTTTGTAAGGTAATCCAAAGCAGCAAGAGCAATAAAGCTGGCACACCAGCGCTTAACGCCGTCCAGTATCCGTAGTAGCTAGGTAAGGAGTGAAGTGTTGGTATGGAATCCACACCACCCACGGTAGATATGGAGCGTTGCCGACCAAGCACAAAGCTCATCGCGAATAAGACAGCTAAGACTGTTAGGAGCACGGATATTGTCATTATTATTGTCGGCTGTGCGTCTCGTTGCTAAATCGCAGCCGGCGATTGGAAAACCAATCGCCGGCCATAACGTCTAAACTAACAAATCTAAACTAGCGATCACGAATCTTCTTCAAGCTGAAGATTCCCAAGCCAGCGAACGGTACTAAACACCATGCCACGTTCATAATCTGGTAGCGGGATCAACCCCTTGTCAGAAAGGTAACCATCGGGACCCCAGGCTTTCTCACTGGTGAACTCGCTCAAGAAGTCACGAATACCTGGAATCACGCCAACATGTGCCTTTTTAACGTAAAAGTAAAGCGCTCGAGAAACCGGATAGTCACCGTCCGCAATGGCTTCAAACGTAGGTTCTTGACCATCAATAAGTGACCCTTGAACTACATCGGTGTTTTGATCCAAGAAACTGAAACCAATGGATTTTTTGCACCAACAAGTAGTTTTAGAAATGGAATGGCTGCGTGCGGTAAGCCCAAAGGTAAGCTGGATTGAGCTCAATGCTCAACTGCCATTGGGGCGGATGTTGTAGGGGTACAGTGCTAATTGTAGATCGTGCCCGCCAGTAGAGCTTTGCAGATTGAAAGCGGTATTGCATACTATGCATGCAACTTGAACGTTGAAAGTTG
>JBCCFQ010000974.1:0-1526 GCA_039029655.1 Pseudomonadota bacterium
TATTGACACCTGCCGTAGCCTTCATCGTCTGATCATCGCCCGGGGTGAAATAGGAAGCGTCGTGGTCAACAACATTCAAGAATGAACCAAATTCTTATTGAACGAATCGCAACATTCGCTTCTTGTAAGGCGACGTTTTTCTTAGGCTTAGAAAGCGCAGCTCCTTGGAAGATAAAATTCTGGAGACCAAAATAATAATGAAGTTAGAAAAAGCAAAATTCGCAGTCATTTTTTCGACGTTGTTTTTTTTGGGTGTGGATATTTTTCCTAACGCATCATTTGGGCAGGAGCCGGGTATTATCAGTATCCCTGTGAGCAGTCTTTCAAATTCAGAAGATAATTTCTGGAAGCTCGGGATGGCCGATCAACTGAGCATGCAATCCAGTCACTTGTGCTCATTCCTCATTCCGACCGACATGAACGTAATGCCTGGAACTATTGTAAGTCTTAAAGGCGATACGTGCTGGACTGCGCTCGACCTCGAACTTGGTTCGAATTCTATCATTGTCACAAACGGTTACGAGTTCACGATTTTTGCAAACCAACTGATAGTTGAGGATGGAGCAAAGGTCCAATCATTTCACTCACTTGAACAACTAGTTGTTTCGTCGCCGCCAGCTGGTGGGGGATATTCCTTTCCTAAAGGAGTTATGGCTCCCAATGGAACCAATGGAAGACCCGGCGGTAGCGGCTCGAAGGGTGAAGTGGCTCCCTCAACAGTTACCGGTACGACTCCCTCTCCTATTGCTATCTATGTTCATGAGACTGCAACGGGGTTTCTCGAGATCCGCAATTTCGGAGGTGACGCGATCGGGAAGAACTACGTTGGCGGAAAAGGTGGATCTGGTGGGCGTGGAGAACAAGGAGGTAGATCGGTAACCAAAAAAGTTCTCGGTGTTTGTACTTGTGCAAGTGGGCCAGGCTTCGGAGGAATGGGTGGTGCCGCTGGGTACGGTGGAGATGCTTCAGAAATCGCGCTGGGTGGCGGCGGCGGCGAAATTGAAGTCATGATGTCCGATGGAGCAGAAGTTTCGGACTTCCTAGTTTTTGTCGACGTCTTGGGTGGCGCTGCAGCGGTGTCAGCTCCCGGTCTACCTGGTAAACCCGGGAAAGGCGGTTTAGGCGGGCGTGGAAGTTGCGGATGCCGCGGCGCGGTACAGTCCCGTCGTGGTTCATTAGGTTTGGAAGGGGAAACTGGCAGAGCATCAGACTTTTACCTGGACCCGACTGGTGAACAGACCGGGATACCTAGACTACTGTGCGATCAAAGAAGTGCGGCCGGACGCCATAATCTCGTCGATCAACCGATTTTTCTGGGTGAAGCTGATTACCCTGAGTGTAAATCCTACTGTGAAGTCGAGGACGATGTCTTATTGCCCCAGCCGATTACAATCTCACCAGAAGAGTGGGCGAAACAGGTAGTTTATGCTTTCTGGTCAAATTTAGCATCTGCGTTAAAAGGCGAAATTGTTATCCGTAAATTTATAAATCACACTGGAGACCCATACATACTTATCGAAGATCCA
>JBCCFQ010000975.1:0-1503 GCA_039029655.1 Pseudomonadota bacterium
ATAAAGACATGGGCCAGCCCAGTCTGCACCCCAGATTCCGCCACGATTTGTTGCACCTGCCCGGTGATCTCTAAGGTGCTACGCCCTTGAGTTTTCACTCGAAATTGACTTTGATACATGGGACCGTCCTAACTGAGTGAATGTTAAATGCTGCAGAGTGTAGACTTTAGCAAACGCAACAAATAGACACACTCCTACAAAAAAGAATCACCTTGCAACGACAGCGCTTGACCGCGCTATTGACAGCATGCACTGTGGTGGCTTGTGCCCTTAATCGAGATGATCATGGCAAAAGCTGTATGGAAAGGCGCGTTGTTGGCAGACAGTGAAGACACCGTTGTGGTGGAGGGAAATCATTATTTCCCGAAGGATGCAGTCAATACTCAGTACTTCGAAGCGAGCGAACACACATCTTTTTGCCCTTGGAAAGGCACTGCCAGTTATCACGATATTACGGTTGATGGGGAGGTCAATAAAAACGCCGTTTGGCACTACCCAGATCCAAAACAGGCGGCTGCCGAGATAAAAGATCGTTTTGCTTTTTGGCATGGCGTAGAAGTAACGGAATAGATTTCTCTCATGGGTGAAATCCAATACGAATTCGATCAAAAGCCTGAACAGGGTGAATTCCTGGAAATTCTGCCCGGCATCAACTGGCTTAGAATGCCATTGCCAATGGCGCTGAACTCCATCAATCTTTGGGTGATCCGAGACGGCGACGGATGGACCATTGTTGATACCGGTTTGGGTCTAGAACAAAGTGAAGGAGTTTGGCAAAACACCCTGGATAACTTAGTCAAGGATGACCCGGTACATCGTGTCATAGTGACACACATGCACCCTGACCACGCAGGTATGGCGGGCTGGTTATGTCGCAAGTTCCAGGCCACTTTGTGGATGACCCGTGCCGAGTATCTGATGTGTCGTCTGCTGGCGGCGGACACGGGACCTGCACCTGAAGAAGGTTCAAGTTTCTATCGAGGCGCGGGATTCGCTGAGGATAGGATCGAAAAATATCAAAAGCGCTTTGGCATGTTCGGCTCTGTAATCAGGCCTATGCCGGTAGGTTATCGGCGATTGATGGCAGAAGAAACCTTCAGAATTGGCGAACACACCTGGCGAGTCGTTATGGGCTCCGGGCATTCACCAGAACATGCCTGCCTGTTTTGCGAAGAGCGCAATCTTATTATCTCCGGCGACCAAATTCTGCCCACAATCTCATCGAACGTCAGCGTTTGGCCCACCGAACCCGATGGAAATCCACTGAAGTTTTGGCTGGATTCATGTGCTCGACTGCGAGACTCTCTTCCAGAAGACGTTCTAGTATTACCCGCTCACGGAAAGCCATTCCGAGGCGCCCGCACCCGACTCCAGAATCTCATCGACGAACACCACCAAGGCCTAGATAAGTTACTCACCCTATGTCAAGAACCAAAACGTGCCGTAGATGTATTCCCGGCTCTGTTCAAGTCAGAAATCAAAGACGGTAATTTCATTATGGCC